>JAAYQZ010000055.1 GCA_012519025.1 Bacillota bacterium | reverse complement strand
GCCGTAGAGCACCACAACCGGGCCGGACTACTATATATTTCCATTTTGACCAACCCAACCTTGGGGGGTGTTTACGCCAGCTTTGCCTCTTTGGGGGATATTTTGCTGGCCGAACCTGGGGCATTGATAGGGTTTGCCGGTCCTCGAATTGTAGAAGAAACAACACGGCAAAAACTACCCAGTGGGTTTCAAAGTGCCGAATTCGCTTTAGAGCATGGTATGATTGACAAAATAGTGCATCGTAAAGAGTTAAGGCAGATATTGGGCCGTCTTTTGTATATGCATCGAAAGGGGCTGAATCTCGGTGCGTAATGGATTGTTTGAATGGGAAAGGCCCCTTTATGAGCTGGAACAGCGCATCCAAGAACTGCAGGAATTCACCGCGGAAAAAGATATTGATCTATCTAGAGAAATTGCAACCTTGGAAAAGCGGGCCGATCATTTGAGACGGGAGATTTATGCAAGTCTTTCGGCCTGGCAGCAAGTGCTTTTGGCACGACATCCCAAACGACCAACTGCTTTGGACTATATTGAACTTATTTTTGATGACTTTTATGAACTGCACGGTGATCGTGGTTATCGTGATGATTCCGCCATAGTAGGCGGTCTTGCTATTTTCGATGGCTTACCGGTTACTGTCATTGGTCCCCAAAAAGGCCGCGATACCAAAGAGAATATCCAAAGGAATTTTGGGTTACCGCATCCTGAAGGTTATCGCAAGGCTTTACGGCTGATGGAGCAGGCCGAGAAATTTGAGCGCCCCATCATATCTTTGATAGACGTTGTCGGTGCCTATCCTGGGATAGAGGCAGAAGAACGCGGGCAGGGTGTTGTGATTGCAGAAAATATTCGACGTATGTCATTTCTAAAGGTACCCATTGTTTGTGTGATTACAGGGGAAGGCGGCAGTGGAGGCGCTTTAGCTATAGGAGTTGGGGACAAGATTTTAATGTTGGAGCACGGGTGGTATTCGGTGATTTCCCCTGAAATGTGTGCTCAGATCCTTTGGAGGGACTCATCGAAAGCACCTGAAGCCGCGAAAGCCCTTAAACTAACTGCTGCGGATCTTATGAGTATAGAGGCGATCGATGGTATAGTACCCGAACCTTTTGGTGGGGCTCACAAAAACCACGAAGAGGCGGCCGCGAATTTGAAGAAGTCTATTAATAATGCGCTGAAAGAGATTATATCTGTGCCTGTAGATGCTTTGGTTGAACAGCGTCTGCGGCGGTTCCGGAAAATGGGACAATGGCAAGAAAAAGCGGCAGTTGTGGTATCGAAAGTAGAGCAATAATCTTTAATGGTATCGGAGAGGGAGGCATGGGCGCCGTTTAAAGGCCTTACAAGGCCTGAGGAGGCGCTGTTATGATGAGGAAAATAGCTGTTCTTACTTCAGGGGGAGACGCGCCGGGCATGAATGCCGCCATTCGGGCGGTCGTGCGGACGGCTGAGTATTATAAACTGGAAGCAGTCGGCGTAATGCGGGGCTACCATGGACTTGTTCATAATGAATTTATTAGACTGCACCCCCGCTCAGTAGCTGATGTGATCCAGCGGGGTGGTACTATCTTAAAGAGTGCCCGTTCCAATGAATTTCCAACACCGGAGGGACAAGCCCGTGCGGTTGAAAATCTGAATGATGCTGGTGTGGAGGGTCTTGTCATCATCGGTGGTGACGGGACTTTTCGGGGTGGTATGCGATTGCATGAAGCCGGTGTTAGTGTTGTAGGAGTCCCGGCAACAATCGATAACGACATATCATGTACAGATTATTCCGTGGGTTTTGATACTACAGTCAATACAGTTGTGGATGCTATTACTAAAATTCGGGATACTGCCACATCCCATGAGCGAATTTACGTTGTAGAGGTGATGGGCAGACACAGCGGCCATATTGCACTTTGGGCGGGTTTGGCCGGGGGCGCGGAGACTGTGCTTGTGCCTGAGGTAGAAGCAGATTTGGATGAAGTCTGCCAAAGAATTGAAAGTGGCTACAGGTTGGGAAAAGCTCACAGCATAGTGGTAGTGGCGGAAGGTGTAGGTGGTAATTTCCAAACTGCCCGAAATATGGATGAAAGCAGTGCTTTCCATATTGGAGATTATGTTAAAAAGAAAACCGGTTTTGAGACAAGGGTAACCGTTTTAGGCCATATACAGCGGGGGGGCAATCCAACGGCACAGGATCGTATAATGGCCAGTCGCTTGGGAGCTGAAGCAGTGGAACTGCTGGAGAAGGGCTACAGCGGCCATATGGTCGGTATGGTACATGCAAAGATTAAGGCTACACCGTTTGACGAGGCCCTCAAACAGCAAAAGCAGGTGGATTTAGATTTTTATCGGTTGTCCCACATTCTGGCGTCCCAATGAAATGGTCAAGAAAAGTAACAAAGCTGGGTGAAGCAGGATAATTTAAGCTAGGGCGAGGCTCCAATACCACCATACCTCGCCCTCTCAGGTTATCTAGGGTGTTTAGCCAAGGAGGAATTTCTGTGCGTAAAACCAAAATCGTCTGCACCATTGGGCCGGCTAGCGAGGAGCACTCTGTTATTGCTGCTATGCTGGATGCAGGGATGAATGTTGCCAGGCTCAACTTTTCCCACGGAACCCATGAAGAGCAAATATATCGTTTGGAGCGTCTGCGGGCTGTTGCCAAAGAAAAGGGCAAGACACTGGCCATCATGCAGGATATTCAAGGTCCGAAAATCCGTATAGGTAATGTTCCCGATAAAGTGATGCTGGAATACGGTGCTCCCTTTACACTCACCACTGCAGATTGTGCTGGCACCCCAAGCTGTGCACATGTTGCCTATTCCCGACTACCGCAGGATGTTGGTCCAGGAAATGTTATTTACTTAGATGATGGTTTATTGGAGCTTGAAGTTGAAAGAATAGAAGGCTGCAACATACACTGTCGTGTACTAGTCGGTGGCGAATTGAGCTCTCGCAAGGGTGTGAGTTTACCCGGAGTTGACGTAGATTTACCCCCTGTTACAGAGGCCGATGTCAAAGATATTAAATTGGGCGTTGAATATGGTGTGGATATGATCGCTGCATCTTTTGTGCGCTCAGCGGAAGGTATAGAGACTGTTCGGAAAATTATTCGAGACGCTGGGGCAAACATTCCCATTATCGCCAAAATAGAAAGCCATGAAGGAGTTGCCAAAATTGATGAGATTATTGCGGCTGCCGACGGCATCATGGTAGCTAGGGGCGATATGGGTGTTGAAATGCAGCCTGAAGAGGTTCCGTTTATACAAAAAATGATTATCCATAAATGCAACGTGGCGGGGAAACCCGTTATTACAGCAACCCAAATGCTTGACTCCATGGTTCGCAATGTCAGACCGACCAGGGCGGAGGTCACTGATGTGGCGTCAGCTATTTTGGACGGCACAGATGCGGTCATGTTATCAGGGGAGACAGCTGTTGGTAGATATCCCATACAAACCGTTGCCATGATGAGCAGAATAGGGCAGCGTACAGAACGTGATTTGCCCAGACACAAAATCGAAGAGACGGAAAGATTTAATGGTGACCACATTATTGCTGAAGCAATTAGTTACGCAACTTGGCAGACGGCTAAGGATGTGGGAACAGCGGCGATAATTTGTGCTACCCAATCGGGTGCCACAGCTAGAATGGTATCCCGCTACCGCCCGCAGGTCCCTGTTTTGGCTATGACACCCCATGAGAGTGTTGTCAGGCAATTGGCTTTGGTATGGGGAGTTTACCCAATCTTAGTTCCCGAAACCGATGATATTGACGATATGCTGGATGTTGCTATAGAGGCCGCATTAAAAACCGGTTTAGTCAAACAAAATGACGCGGTTGCCATTTCAGCCGGTGTCATGACTGATGTGCCCGGTTCCACTAACCTACTCCAGATTTATCGGATCGAGTAGATGAGGGAGATGTGAATAGGTCGGTGAAAGCGGGAAAACTGTCTCCAAATAAGCTGGAAGGTTTGGTTTTTAATCAGCTCCAAAAGCGCCGCAAGGATATTTTGCTTAGACCTAAATTAGGGGAAGACTCGGCGGTAATCGATTTTGGCGATGAAGTCTGTGTAATAGCCACTGATCCCATTACAGGCGCCGTAGAGCGGCTCGGTTGGTTGGCTGTTCATGTTGCCTGCAACGACATTGCATCAAACGGTGCTGAACCCGTGGGAGTGCAGGTCGCTTTACTTTTACCTGAAGGAAGCAGTGATGGGTTCATAAGTGAGCTGATGGCAGATATGGATGCGGCCTGTGGTGAGCTGGGTATTGAAATCCTCGGCGGCCACACCGAGATCACATCGGAAGTAAAAAGTCCATTAGTAGTTGCGACTGCATTGGGGCGTGCTCCACGCCATAGATATATTACATCCCACGGTGCCAGACCCGGTGATAAGCTCTATGTGACAAAAGGGGTGGGGTTTGAAGGTACGGGCATTTTGGCTCTCGATTATGCTGAACAGCTCAAGGACTTCATAGATCCCCAGCTTTTGGAATCAGCGAAAGAGTTTTTGCAGGAAATCAGCATCGTAAAAGAGGCTTTGGCCGCTGCCGGAGCCGGTGCGACAGCAATGCATGACATCACTGAGGGCGGGTTTTTTGGTGCAGTTTGGGAGATATTATCAGCGGCTTCCGTGGGGTGTCGAATTAATCTCGATGCTGTGCCAGTTTTGCCTGAAACTGCAGCTATTTGCGATGTTCTTAAGCTGGATCCCTACAGACTGATATCATCAGGAAGTCTTTTGATTGCAGCACCTAACAGTGTGGATTTAATAGAGAGCATAGATTCTGTCGGGGTCCAAGCCCATTATGTCGGTGATGTGACTGCTGACGCCGGTAAAATGGAGATAGTTTTACCATGTGGGAAAAGCAAATTGCTCACTGAACCGAAAGAAGATGAGCTTTGGCGTTTCCTTAAAGTGAAATAAAACTCCACATCAGAAACTACACGCATAGCCCCCTTTGCCAATCGGGAATACTGGATGGTAGAGGGGGCTTTTCCATTATGCGTTGGTTAAGGAACATACGAGCCCGGTTTCAACGTTTGCAAGACAAGACATCTGCCGAAGAGCGCAATCATTCCAACATATTAAAACAAAGCATGACAATCAGTGAGCGAACTCAAGCCACAAATGCCTTGCACCTCAGTTCGGATTTATCAGTAAATTTAACGAACATCAAGGAGATTGTTGGCGGCGATTTTGATATAGGGTTTAGGGAGTTCCTACTCTCCCGAAACCGGATTCAAGCTGCCATCGTCTATCTAGACAGCCTTGTTGATGGTATCGCCGTTGATAGGATCTTAGAAAACTTAACTGCCGACACGTTTACTGTGGAACGGGAAGGAGGAGAGATCGAGCCTTTGGATACTGCCATCCAATCAATCTTGGTCCCCGAGAAAGAGCTCAGCCGGGTTGAGAGTTTCCAGGATTTTTGGGAGGGTGTGTCCATAGGCAAAACAGGTCTTTTGGTGGACGGGATTCAAGGTGCTTGGGTTATGGACACCATGGGCTGGCATTTTCGCTCTATAGAGGAATCTTCATCTGAGCCCGTTATTCGTGGACCCCGAGACGGTTTTATTGAAAATATGATTGTCAACGTCAGCTTGGTGAGACGCCGCATTCGAAGTCCGCATCTAAGGGCAACATCGTTTACCATTGGGGCCTTGACGCAAACTAACGTTGTAGTTATGTATATTCAAGGCCTTGCTAAAGACGAGCTGATTCAAGAAGTTGAAAATCGTTTGCGGCGCATCGATATCGATGGTGTGCTGGGAACGGGCTATTTGGAGGAGTATATTGAAGATACCATTTTGACACTGTTTCCCTTAGTGATCAACACCCAAAGACCTGATAGAGTAGCCTCGGACCTTTTAGAGGGAAGGATAGCCATCTTCGCAGAAAATAGCCCAGAAGTTCTCATTGTTCCGGCGACATTGAATGCAATGCTTCAGGCCCCGGATGATTATTACGAGCGGGCCGCGTTCGGCTCCTTTATAAGATTTATTCGCAGTGCGGCATATATAGCATCTATCATCTTACCAGGGACATATATAGCCATAGTCAATTTCCATATAGAGCTGCTCCCTACAGCTTTGCTTTTGAGGATCAGCAGTTCTCGGCAGGATCTACCTTTCCCCGTAGTTTTTGAGATCCTTGTGATGGAGTTTCTCTTTGAGATACTTCGCGAGGCAGGTGTGAGATTGCCCCGTGCCATCGGTTCTGCTGTGAGCATTGTCGGCGCTTTGATTTTAGGTGATGCTGCCGTCAATGCAGGCTTGGTCTCGCCGGCTGTTGTGATCATTGTGGCTTTAACAGCAATCTCGTCCTTCTCTGCTCCGGCTTATTCTGCTGCTATAGCTGCACGACTTTTGCGATTTATATTTGCTATTTTGGGAGCAATTTTTGGGCTTTTTGGAATTCAATTTGGCGTGCTGCTTGTGCTGACGCATCTTGCCGGTTCAAGATCCTTTGGTGAACCTTTCTTGTCTCCATGGGCTCCTTTGGTTGTTGATGAATTGAAAGATTCAGCAGTTAGAGTGCCGTGGTGGGCCATGATTCTAAGGCCGGGAGGACGTGAGCGCAAAAGACAAAATATCAAACAAAGAACGGGACCTCAATCAGACGAAAACTAAACCAGGATCTTGTCCCAAAAACGATACATTTAGGATGATTAGCAACGGAAACTATAAATAATTGGAGGCTGTATTATGATCGGGGAAGGGCAGATTGGGGGTCGTCAATTACTGTTGATTTTGTTCATAATGAGGGCCACTATAGGGATTGCATTTTTACCTATAGTAACTGTTGCAGGTCCTATGGAAGACGCTTGGCTTGCGGGATTTGGCGCGGCCATAGGTTCCGCACTAATTGCTCTTGTCGTTGGGAGCCTAAGTTCCAAGTTTCCTACACAAACAGTTGTTGAGTTTGCACAGGAATTACTCGGCACGGTTTTCGGGAAGATAGTTAGTCTCATCTTTTTATGGGTGTTTTTGTTTGTAGCAGCCGTTGATGTGAGAATGTATGGAGAAGTGCTTGTCACCGCCTTTTTACCGGAAACCCCATTGTTTTTTGTTATTGCTGTGATGGTTGTTGTATCTTCTTACGCGGCTTACCAAGGTATTGAGGTTATGGGACGCACGGCCGATTTCATTTTCCCGGTTTTTGTTTTAATGATCTTGACTACTACGGTAGCGGCTGTGCCCAGTATTAATTGGGGGCGTCTCCAGCCTATAGCTGCCAAAGGGATTCGCCCTATCTTAAGAGCCAGCATCACTCCGACGTTTATTGCCCTGCAGGTCATGACCTTGCCTGTATTGCTGCCAAGAGTGTCAAAACCCGAAAAGGCTACCGCTTACGCTGTTTGGGCCGTAGTACTTGCCTCATTTTTGCTCATACCAACCTCCATTGTTACCATAGGAGTTTTGGGTGCAGATCTTGCCAGTCGCTCCGTGTTTCCCTTTTTTAACTTAGCCCGTGCAGTGAGAATAAGCGAATTTTTGGAGCGTTTGGAGGCGCTGGTTGTATTTCCTTGGGGGTTGGGACTTTTTGTCGCAGTTTCGATTTATCTGTACTGTGGTGCTAAAAGTCTTGCGCAAGTCTTAAATATAAAGGATTATAGGCCGCTTATTCCGCCCATGGCGGTGGTATGGGTGGCAATGTCGATTCAGGTCAGTGCAGATATGTTTGAACTAGGTAGATTTTTCCTTCCCGAAGTATTGGGTCCCTTTGCTTTGACTCTTATCGCAGTACCCCACGGGTTGTTGTGGTTGGCTTATGGGGTACGCAAATTAAAAAAGAAGGGTAATTAAAAATGTGTGAGTGTAAACGAATGTTATGCGGACTCACCCTTTGTCTTGTACTTGTGACCTTCACCACCGGCTGCTGGAATCGGAGAGAACCGGAAAATCTGGCCCACGCCTTAGGCATAGGCTTTGATATCTGCGACCAGGGCTATAAAGCCTACCTTCAGTTAAGTGATTCACTTGGGGAAGAAACCGGGGGAAATGGACCCCAACAAGATAATTTTACAAGCAGCTTTTGGGCTTTGTCTGCCACAGGTAGAACACCGTATGAAGCGATCTTTAATACAGCACCTTTCTTAACAAAAGAATTATCCGTGGCCCATGTCGGCATTGTAGTTATCTCCGAGGAATTGGCGAAAAAGGGTATCAGCCCGGTTCTAGATACACTGGAAAGAGAGCGCACACTCCGCACTACTACACGGTTGTTTATACTGGAGGGCGACATGGAAAAAATGACACAAGCTCAGATACCCCTTGAATCGGTAAGTTCTATCGGGATCTCAAGGGCCATTGGTACCATAGAACGGGAACGGTCGATTTTGCCTGTCAAGTACGCAACCACTATTATAGACTGTTTAGCACAACCCGGAAAAGAACCATTGATTCCTAAGATTACCTTGATCGATGAATCAGATATTGAAGAGTCTTCAGAAGAACCAAATCCCAAACCACCACTTAAAATATCCGGCGGCGCTGTGTTTAAAGGTGATCGTCTTGTGGGGTGGATGGATGAGCGGGAGACTAGGGGGTGGACGTTTTTAACCAACATGACACGCAGAGCGGTCATGAGCGTGAAACTCCCAAAATCACCGGAAGATCCGGAAGACGCAGAGGAAGAATATCTAACTGTTGTTATATCTCAGGTGGAAACGGAATTAAAGGCAAAAAAGGACGGAAATGGTAGTGAATTTGCATTGAAGATTTTTGCCGATGGCCGCATTGAAGACAAAACTGCACCAGGTGACTTCCTGCGCGATAGGGACAAAGTAGCCAGTATGAACCGCAGGACAGCCGCGGCAATTCAAAACGACATTACAAAAGCGCTTAAAAAGGCACAAAGCCTTAATGCCGATGTGTTTGGGTTGGGATGGTTGCTCTACCGCACCCAATACAAACAATGGCAGCAGGTGGAGGATCGATGGGATGAAATCTTCCCTAATGTGGCTGTCGATATGGACGTAAGGGTGGATATACGCAGAAGTGGTTTAGTGAATCGTGTGGGGGCTGTTAAGTAATGGGGGACATCGATGGTAGCGATATGGATTTTAATGCTGGCGATAGCCATAATTGAAGTGCCGATTCTGATCAAAAAGGGGCTTTGGGGTGAACTTTGGGCTTTTACTGGGCTGTGGATTGTGGCCGGTGTTTTTGCATCACTGGTGTCAGCTCGCACGGTGCTGCCCAGTATCGTGCTGGTGATCAATAAGATTTTTAACATAGAGTTTTAGTACCTGACATGGGTCAGCATGGGGCACTGGATTGTATCTACAGGGTGTCGCAGTCTATCCTGATTCAGCTGAAATTCTGCTTGAAGACCCGCCGCACTCCCAATCCGAAAAAGACGGCAGCTGTAGCCAGAAGAAGCAAGATGCTGGTACTTGCCGAGATCATTTGGCCTTTCAACTCATAGACAACGCCAAACATTTGCTTAAATTCTAATACTGTCGCCATTGGGGCTTCGGCGAAAACCTCCCCTAAGGGAGCCTCCATGAAGACTTGGCGGAACAAAGCCGCTGCATGGGCTGCAGGAAACAGCTTGATAAGGACTTGGATATAGCTAGGCAGGATGCCTATGGGTATATATATGCCTGTTAGGAAGCCGATTATTGGAAAAACGGAAAACCAGTTTCTCGTGACGGCGTTAGCCATATCGTAAAGTATATGAAATTGGAATCATATGAAGACACGCTTAACAACATAGCATTTGTACGATCCAACCTACAATCAGAAGCATTAGAATTGATGACGGCTGAATCAAAAGAGGAGTATTTGTTGTCCTACATGATGGACATTGAATCTGAAGGTAGTGCTTCGTTACTTATGGGTGACGCTTTTGTGAATCCCTTCAATTATCAACTTAAGATAGCAAATGGGACGGAAACTGAAATTAGGACTGTAGATCTTGTTGAGACTTTCAACTATCTTCTAGGCCTTAAGGTTAAACACATAGACGTGATACAAAACTTTAAAGTAGTAATTGGAGACCTACGAACTGGCGAACGGGTTTTAGTAAT
>JAAYQZ010000054.1 GCA_012519025.1 Bacillota bacterium | reverse complement strand
GATGCAAGATAAAAGCATAACCGCTTTCCCCATAACCCAGACGATTGGTTATATCTGTAAGGGCGGTGCCATCCCTTCGGCCGATCAGCACTCCGACTACTCGTCCGCGGTTTTTAATGGGAACGGCATACATCATCACGACACTGTTGGTGACTCTGCTGATGATTAGATCAGACACGGCGGATTTGCCTATAAAACCATCTATCACATAGGCGCGATCCCCAAGATCCGCGGTAGAACCGTCGGTGTAGCTAGTAAGGCCGCTTGGCTGAACTATTGCCAGTGCCAAAAATTGAGTGAGTCGAGTTTCCTCTGCCCGAAGAACAGCCTTTTGTTGTTCCCAATCCATACTTACAATTTCCGGTCTCGAGGCTAGGGCCTCTAAAACCGCAAGCTGCAGTTCAAACCTGCTTTCCACATAGCGTGCCGCTTCTTCTGTCTGCATCAGCAGCGCATGCTCTACTTCTTCTAAAACCGCCGATGAACCGTTGTTGTAGGCCAGAATTGCAAAACCTACGCAAATAGCCAGGATCACTACCCCGGCATAAATTGAAATTTTCGCTGCGATACTTCTCATAACTGTCCCCCGCTTTATATAGTTAGTAAATTAGTAGTAAATCAGTTTATGTAAACCGGTGCAGTTTTTGCATATCCGGTTATGAAGAGGGGAAAACAGCATAAAAACACCGCCGGCAAACTGCCGGCAGCCCCCCAATAAACTCAGGTTTATTTTTCAGCACCCGAAAGATCGATTCGAGGAAACCTTTTGGGATCCTCCTATTTCCACAGATGGAATTATCTAGTCCGGTATGATTCCCAATACTTCCGCCTTTTCCATGGCTTTTCGGCGCGTGTAGGGGGAAGTTATCTCTTCCCTGGCTTGGCTGTCGCTGCTTCTTTGAAAAGCAGTCATGATATCTAAAACGTGAAACGTTTGCTCCATGTCGGCTCGAATGGGCCGATCATTTTTTAAAGCTGCGGCCATGTCTGCCAAACCCAAGCCCCGGGAGTTGTCTTTGTAATCAAAGAGTAAAGGCATTTCTTTGTATTCCCCGGTTTCCTTGCGCAAAAGATAGACACTGTTTCCAAAAAAATTAGGGTCAGGTACAATGAGTGTGCCTTCTGAGCCGTAAATTTCAAAATGGGCCTGCTCATCATAAATCACATCAAAGGTAGTGGTGAGATTGCCTATTGCTCCGTTTTCCAGTTCCATGATGCCGGTTATATGGGTGGGTACTTCCACATCAATTGTTTGACCGCGGAAGGGTTGGCTGGTGATCACACGCTCTTTAAACGATGTGCGGGTTATACCTGTGACTGCCTTGACTCTGCCGAGCAGGTTGACCAAGGCTGTGATGTAGTAAGGTCCCATATCCAGCATAGGCCCGCCGCCAAATTGGTAGTAAAAGGCAGGGTCGGGGTGCCAGCTTTCATGGCCCCGGCAGATCATGGCGGCGTTAAACCCCACCGGTTCACCGATAAATCCGTCATCAATCAGCTTGCGGCATGTTTGTATTGATGCCCCTAAAAAAGTATCCGGTGCACCGCCGATGCAAAGGCCTTTGGCTTTGGCAAGGGCCACAAGCTGTTCGCCTTCTTTTTTAGAAGCGCCTAAAGGTTTCTCGGAGTAAACGTGTTTACCGGCTTCTAAGGCAGCCTTAGTCACCTCAAAGTGCTCATATGGCCTTGTCAGGTTTAAAACAATCTTCACGTCAGGATCAGCAAAGGCATCATGCATTGTGTCGTAGATTTTTGGGATCTTGTACTTTTCTTTAGCCCTTTGGGCACGTTCGGGGATTAAATCGCAAACCCCAACAATCTCAATCTGTTTAAACAGCTTAGTTACATTATCTAAATAGATGCCGCTGATATCCCCTATGCCAATGATAGCGATCTTGGTTTTTGTCATTTGGCTCCTCCTTCTCTTGAACGAAAACAGGAAACGCTGCCTATGGGGAAATTTTCGGAACCTCGACCCATCGGCGAGTTTTTGCGGATTGGATCACAGAATCAACCACAGCTTGGCATTTGACTCCATGGGCAAAATTGGGTTCAGGTAGAGTGTCATTGGCAATGGCTTCGATGAAGTCTTTTATTTCATGAATGAAAGTCTGTTCATACCCGATTACATGGCCCGGCGGCCACCAGGCTTCCATATACGCATGTTCCGGTTCTGTGACTTGTATTGTTCTAAATCCCTGGGCATGGGACGCATCACTGCGGGAGAAAAACTCCAATTCATTCATGCGTTCAAAAGAAAATGCCAAAGACCCCTCACTGCCGTTTATTTCAAAGGTTTGGTAGTTTTTACGGCCGGGGCACATGCGGCTGGATTCCAAGACCCCCAAGGCACCATTATGGAATTGAAATAGAAAGCTTGAGGCGTCCTCAACTGTCACTTTGCCCGTTTCACCGCTTTGGCTGGTTGCACTTAAACCGGTCATCGATGCTGGGATGGGACGCTCCTTGATAAAGGTTTTCTCCATACCCACAACTTCTTTGATATCGCCTACGAGGAAATGGGCGATATCGATCAAGTGGGAGGCCAGATCACCTAAGGGGCCTGAGCCGGCAACTT
>JAAYQZ010000053.1 GCA_012519025.1 Bacillota bacterium | reverse complement strand
GCAGCCAAAGCCGTTGACGCCTTATGCATAATGTCTATATGGGAAACATCACTATATGCGAAAACTACTTCATCCACATCTTCTTTGACAATAATGTCGGTCAGATCCTCCTCAGTGAAAATAGGCAAACCCTGAGGGTAGCGGCTTCCGGCTAAGCTTGGCGGATATACCCGTCCTTCAATATCAGGGATTTGTGTTGCAGTAAAACCGACTACATGATAACAAGCATTGTCCCGATAAAACACATTGAAATTGTGAAAATCCCGTCCGGCAGCTCCCATGATTAAAACCCTTTTTGGTGTCACAGCCTTTATACCTCCAGTTAAAAACATTTTCTTAATTAGAATAAGGTATTCGCCATCTCATGCAGATCTCCTATATTAATGCACAATTTTTGTATAAACATTCATCCACTATTTCTGTGATCCATAAAAAAAGACGACCGGAGGTATGCCGATCGCCATCACTCGCTGTTTTGTAGGCCAACAGTTGAACTATCCCCGTTTGATTATCTGCCCCGAAATGCTTGTCTATAGAGTTCCACATCTACTTTCGGGTCATGATGTTCATCCAAAAGCCCGTTTACCTCTTGTTGGACATCGGTGAGTTGTGTGTAGCAGTAGCCCACAATTTCATCCTGTTCTAGTAACACATCCACCAGGCCCGTAATGCGTTCAATCATTTCATCAAAGTCTTTGGCAGCTTGTCCGTATCCCCAGCCTTCTGCCTTTTGTGCTTCAACCTTCACCCCGCCAAATTCTGTCACCAAAATTGGGGCCCCATCGTATTCAAACTCCGGAAGCAGCGTAACCCGGCCGTGGCTGAAGGCAGCTTTGTGACGATTTTGTTTGAAATCTTCATAGCGCCTTTTCAGTTCATCAGCATCTTGGGTGTATTCATGTATAGTGAGCATGTCTGTAAGGGCCTGTTCCCAACCATCGTTGCTGATCACTAACCGGGTGGGATCGATGGATTTTGTCTGATAATACAACCCCATAAGGTGGGCCCGGGCTGTAGACATATCTTTCGACATTATCTTATCTACGCCCCAGCTTTCATTGATGGGGACCCAAGCAATGATGGAGGGGTGGTTCCGATCCCGCATGACTGCCTCTGTCCACTCCCGCCGCAGGGCCTCCGCACCTTCCACGGTATATTCATAACAAGACGGCATTTCCGACCAAACCAGCAGACCAATTTTGTCGCAGTAATAGTAAAAATAAGGGTCTTCTATCTTTTGATGCTTGCGGGTGCCGTTAAAACCCATAGCCTTGGTTAATTCAACGTCTTTTTTAAGCTCTTCTATTGAAGTAACCGTATAAAGACCTTCCACCCAGTATCCCTGATCTAGGATTAGGCGCTGATAATACGGCCTGTTGTTTAGATAAACTTGACCCCGCTCAATATGGACTTTGCGCATACCAAAATAAGCTGTCAGCTGATCAACGACTTTATCTTTGGCTTTCAACTTCAGTTCAAGATCATATAAGTTGGGAGACTCAGGGGACCAAAGCTTCGGCGATGGCACTGATATGCTGAGTTCACCATAATCTACCGGAGCAGCCAGCCAACGACTTATATGATCCGGTACTTTCACTTCGTGAGAAGCAATGCGGGTATCTCCTTCCCGGACGATCACTTCTACAGATAATCCCGGTGCCCACCGGCTCAAAGTATATTCTATGTGCAGGCTTTCTTGATCAATATCTGGTTTAAGAAAGATGTTGTTAAAATTGAGCGGGTTAACAGGTTCCAACCAAACACTTTGCCAAATACCGGTTACCGGAGTATACCAGCATCCCCACTGTTCCTTAGCAGCGGTTTGCTTGCCCCTGGGCTGTGTGATGGAATCGCAATCAACTACTCTCAGCGTGACAACGTTCTTACCGTCCTGTAAGAAATCGGTTATATCAAAGGAAAAAGGCACATAACCACCGGTATGGGTGCCGGCTGTAATCCCGTTTATCCAAACTGTTGCTTCATAGTCCACAGCACCAAAGTGCAGTAAGATTCGATCACCTTGCCAGTCCGCTGGCACCTCGAATTCCCGAGCATACCACACAATCGGATGATACTCTTGATTGTCAATGCCGCTGGCCGGAGTTTGGTAAGCAAAGGGCACTTTAATCATCTGATCCAATTTTTTAGGATTGCCTGACCATTGATCTTTTAAACCCCGGTCGGCATCATCGAAGGCAAACTGCCATTTCCCATTTAAAGACAACCAGCGCTCCCTAACCAAGTTGGGCCGGGGATATTCATTCCTAAGACAATTGGTCATACTTTCTCTCCTTTGACATAGTAATTTTAATTTCGTTAAAGGTGTTCTTCTTTTCTAGAACTTATTGCCCAATTCCTGCCTTTTGCGCTTAGGTTGTATCGGCATTACATTAAACACCCCAAATTTGTGGCTCCTATATGCCGGATGTGATAATATAAGAGGAAACGTCCATATGCATAAACAAACCACAGGAGAAAATTATGTCTAAAAGATCCATCAACCTAACAGAGGGAAACATTTTCGACGCACTCATACGCTTAGCATTACCCATCATTGGAACTTCATTTGTGCAAATGGCTTACAACTTAACCGACATGATCTGGGTGGGGCGGGTTGGAGCCAAAGCAGTGGCCGCGGTGGGCACCGCCGGCTTTTTTACGTGGCTTGCCAATGCCATCATTTTAATCCCCAAGATCGGGGCGGAAGTAGGGGTTGCCCAATCCGTGGGACGGCAGGATGCAGCCGCCGCGAAAAAGGCGATTAAGCACAGCCTGCAGATGATCGTTTTGTTGGCTATCGCCTATGGTGCTGTACTCATCGTATTTAGGGACCCTCTCATTAGTTTTTATAATCTGGGGGAAGCGCAAATTGAATATGATGCCATTACTTACTTGGTAATCGTATCTTTGGGGATGATATTTTTTACTATCAACCCCGTATTTACGGCCATTTTCAACGGTTACGGTGACAGCCGCACCCCCTTCAACATCAACGCTGTCGGCCTGGTTGTAAACATCATTTTAGATCCCCTGCTCATCTTAGGTATTGGGCCTTTCCCAAGGCTTGAGGTAAAGGGGGCGGCTATAGCTACGGTCATCGCTCAAATCGTTGCAACCTTGATGTTTGTGCTTAGGGCCAGAAAGCACCCTGAGCTATTTAAGGATCTTAAGCTGTTTACTGCACCCGATATGAGCCATGTAAAACGGATTATCAAACTTGGATTTCCCGTGGCACTGCAAAGCGGCCTTTTTACTATTTTCGCCATGGGTACAGCAAGAATTGTGGCTAGGTGGGGCCCTTTGCCCATTGCAGTACAGCAGGTGGGCTCTCAGATTGAATCCATATCCTGGATGACGGCAGGCGGCTTTCAGTCAGCCATGAGTGCTTTTACGGGCCAGAACTATGGGGCAAAAAAATGGGAACGGGTATACAAAGGATATTTTGCCGGTGTAGGCATTGTTTCCATTATTGGGGTTTTCGCTACTGCTCTTTTAATCTTTGGGGCGAGGCCCGTATTTGCTGTTTTTATACCAGACCCCGAAACCATCAGTTATGGGGTGGTGTATCTTAGGATTTTGGGATTATCCCAACTGCCCATGGTCATAGAAATTGTCACTGCCGGTGCATTTATAGGACACGGCAAGACATTCCCCCCATCGGTCACCGGCATCCTATTTAATGGACTGCGCATACCGGGAGCACTGCTGTTGTCAGCAACTTCCCTGGGGTTGAACGGTGTCTGGTGGGCCATCAGTATCTCCAGTGCTTTGAAAGGGATAGTATTAGCCGCGTGGCATTTGATTTTCTTAAAAAGAAATCCAGATACCAAATCATACAGACTGTATAGGGCAGCCTAAGCGGCTGCCCCGTTGTTTTTAAGTATATGAACCCAGTTTTTTTGCCAGGTACACAAAATGGCGGAAATCTTCTAAGCTAACCGATTCTGGGACAGAGTGGTCAGATGCTGCCACATATCCGCCATTTTCCTTCATCACAGGTATTACCCGCTCCATTTCCGCCCACATTTTCTCCGGAGACTCGTAAAGCACAGCATTAAGGCCCCCGTCAAATGCGAGACGATCCCCATATGTTTTCTTTAAGGCCAGCGGATCCATACCGGCCTTGACCTCCAACGGATTCAACATATCCAATCCGATTTCAACCAATTCCGGCACAAATGGGCGAATATCCCCACAGGAGTGCAGCCGCACCTTAACTCCTTTCCCGTGGGCCCACTCAACGGCCCGTTTATGTAAGGGTTTTAAAAATTCGCGATACATATCCAAGGAAAAGAATTGGGCTTCTTTGTATCCCATATCATCAGGCCAGGAGATTTCATCGAAATGGTAACCGGCATCCCATACTTGATCATATAAATCCAGATGTGTTTCAAGGAAATGACTGAACATATCTTTGACCCAGTCCGGTTGTTCGATCATGGCAATTAAAAGCCTGGTCGTGCCCACTGCCCAAGAGTGTGTAACATCAAATCCAAACCAAAACTCGGCTCGAATCCAAGCCCCTTTCTTGCGCCATGTTGGGTAATTGCGTTTGATATATTTCCAGTCAATCCGGTCAGAAGTCGGCTGCATCCTTGCTTTAGCTGTTTCCCAACTGCTTTTATCCTTAATGGTAAAATCAAGAAACTCCGGCACACCGCCGGTATGTTTCCAGTTTTTTAATGTTGCCCCCCAAGACGTTTTCACGATGGTGTACTCGTCAGTCTCTTCCACGATTTCTTCGGGAAAACGAGGGCTGTTGTCAATACTTATGGATGCAATGCGATCCAGACCAAAGTAGTCAACATAGCTGATCTTTTGGGGCATACCTTCCCGCTGCCATCGCTCAATAGTGCTGGCCCAAGGCGTATCCATCACCGGTACTCGATCTGCCTCACGGTGTTCGTACATACGTTTCATGCGCTCGTAAGACGTAAGCCTATCTTGCAAGTATCTCCCTCCTTTTGGCCAGACAGGTTGTGATCCAAAATTAGGTTAGGTATTTTGCTGCTCGTCTTCAGTGTTTTTGGCTTCAGCATCCCGCTTTCGCACATAATGCCTGTATTCAAGGGGAGTCGGCGGCTTATGCTCCAACTCCATCTCAACTGTTTGGGCAAGTGCCCTGATTTTCTCCCTCAACAGCGGCTGCAGGCAGTAAGGAACATGGTCGCCGTGATAGCGATGCAGTGCCACACATTCCCTACATTTCCCATGCCAGTCGCAGAGCCCGTTGGGACATGGACATTTGGTGACTTCTGGATCAGCTGCAAGTTCTCGATTCTTTAAAACAACTTCCTCGTAATACTGCTCCTTTGTACGCATCATCTATTTGCCCCTCTCACTTCGCTTTCTCAACAGCCAGTTTTTCAAGAAAGGCACCCAACAGCTCCACTTTTTTAGGATCACCATCTCCCCAGATGATGAAATCCGCCATCTTTTTTGTAGGTTCAATAAACTTCCAGTAGTTGGTCTGAACATCTTTTCTGTACCAATCGATGACACCCTTCAGATCCATGCCGGCTTCTAAGGTATTGCGAGAAATGCGTCTCAGCAGCCTTTCTTCAGGATCCATGTCGATGAAAATCTTCAGATCAAGCTTTTCAACAATGCGGGGAAAGCAAAATATAAGGTGCCCTTCAATCAGCACAATGGATCTATGTTCAACTGTGCGGTTGCGGCGGCTGATGCTTTTGCCCTTCAGCAAAAGGTCCAGATCTAGTAAAAATTCTTCTTCATTTACGGCATCCGGCCGGTTGTGAGTTGGTCCACCGTGGTTCATATACCAATCACTGCCCATGACAGCCACTTTGTCTGACCCGAGATGATCCTGTAAAGCCCTACAAAATGTCGTCTTTCCTGAACTGCTGCCGCCGGCAATTCCAACTAAAAGTGTGTTCACTGCTATCTCTCCTTTTTATTGTGCTGCCTTATGATTAATATTTAAGCACATGCAAAGAACTTCCTGCACACTTGCCTTTGGCATGGGAGGTGTTTGGTTGAAACTCCAGAATATCGTGGTGTTATGTGGCTAATTGGTTTGTTTTCGGCAACCGTTTGATAAAATAGTACACTCCAAGGAGGGGTAGTATGTCCATCCGCGTGAAACTGTTTTTTTGGATCGGCTTTTTGGGAGTCGCTGTCATCATTGTCACGATTGCCTTTATGGGCAATCAGGCCGTGGTGCTTATCGGAGACAGTGAAATCCAAGAGCTGGAACAGATAGAAAACACTGTTCAAGCCAGATTAAACGAGCTTACCGATGCCGCTCGGGATCTTACTTTAAGTGTAGCTCAAAACCCGGAAGTACAGCATCTTTTTGCGGCAAGGGATCGGAACAAGCTTATTGAAACTATGCTGCCTGTCTATGAGGCGGTGAAACATAGGTATGCCCAAACGCAGTTTCACCTCCCGGACTCTACCTCATTTTTAAGACTGCACCAACCCGACCAATATGGGGACAGTCTCAAAGATTTCCGGTTTACAGTCAATGCAGCCAATCGTTCTCTTGAAACAGCTGCGGGGGTGGAAGAAGGCCGGGCCGGATTCGGTTTGAGAGTGGTCACCCCGGTCTTTTTCGAAGCCCGTCACATTGGTTCTGTGGAATTTGGTGGGGACTTCGGCCCTGCTTTCATTGACTCTATCAAAAGCGACTTTGCCGGTGAATATTTCTTGTACCAGCTGCAAGAAAGCTCTGTTGCTTGGGCTGAACACGGTGCAAAAGACCAAGGTCTGCTTGCAGGTACAGCGGCTCAGGATGATTGGCCCGGCGACGGATTTATCCTTGAGGGAGTCAAACAAGGCAAGACAATGCAGTATGTAACCGAAGATGGATTCCATCGCGTGCTCTTGATGCCTTTGCGGGATTTTCAAAATGAAATCGTCGGCTATCTTAAAGTTGTAAAAGATCGGGGGGACATTTTAGCTTTGATGCGCTCCTCTAAAAAAAACGGCTATCTTCTGGGTGTCACAGCCGCCCTCTTGACTGCAGGATTGCTTTATATCATCCAAGGATACCTTTTAAAACCCTTAGTGGGCCTTGCTGATGCGGCCGCTGCCATGGGCGACGGCGATTTTACCCAGAGTTTCTCCTACCCGGCTGACGATGAAATCGGCCAGATCACAACAGCTTTATCACACTTGCAGGATAGAATTACAAACACAGTTGGGCAAATAGTGCTGGTATCGAATGCTTTAAATCAAGCAAGCCACGGCATGTCCGCATCTACAGAGGAAACTGCCGCTTCTATCGAGGAAATCGCCGGCACTACCAATCATTTCGCTGCCAATACTGAAAGACTGGACGAACACGTCCAAGCCATGACTATGGAAGCGAAGACTACTTTAGAACACGCTGCTTCCGGCAGTGAAGCTTTGAGCCATATCGTCACCAGCAGTGAAGGCCTCAGCGAACAGATTTCAGATATTGAAGCCCAGATAGCAAATCTTGTGGAGAGTTCGGAAGCCATTGGGCGCATTGTCGATGTCATGGCAAAGATCGCTGAACAGACGAATCTACTTGCCCTAAATGCTGCCATTGAGGCTGCTAGAGCCGGTGAACATGGCCGGGGCTTTGCTGTGGTAGCTAATGAAGTGCGCAACTTGGCGGAAGAATCGGCAGGAGCGGCACAGGGGATCATAGATTTGGTTGGAACTATCCAACAAACGACATCTAAAACTGCAAAAGACATGGGTTCCGGTGCCCGGGCAGCAGATCACAATGCCAACTTAGCCAGAGAAAACAGCCAAATCATTACACAAATTGTCACCAGCATGGATGCTTTAGCCCAAAGAGTTGAGGAAATGTCTACAGCACTAGAGGCCATTCGTCTAGACAGCCAGCAGATAGCCGCCGCCACTGAGGAGCAATCTGCCGGTACGGAGGAAATTGCCAGTTCAGCTCAGGAGCTGGATAAAATGGCTGCAAATTTACGGGACCTGGTAGATTGGTTTGAGGTGGAATAGAAAACAACTCCCGGGAAACTTATGAGAAACATCAATTGCAGGAGATTTGTATAGTTTGACGAATAGAAATATCATGCAAAATAAATATAGAGTTCGGTCCGCTGGGGGAGCTTAATTGCTGAGAATGGAAACTGTAAGTTTCCTAACCCTTGGAACCTGTAGGTTAGCACCTGCGTAGGGAATGCGGTTAAAGCGTTTTAAAGCCGTGACCCAGAGGTTGCGGCTTTTTTATCCAAACTTCCTTCATCGAAGCACCGAACCAAGGAGGTAGTCTTATGCAAAAGCAGTGGAACACACGGATAATGGTGGAAATTGCTGTTGCCGCGGCTCTATCGTTGATTTTAGGTATGCTCAGACTGTACCGCATGCCCCAAGGGGGCGGCATTACCTTGGAAATGGTGCCCATTTTTGTCGTGACATTTAGACACGGTTTCCGGTCAGGGGCCTGGGTAGGTCTGATTGTGGGGCTTTTGAAACTGCTGCTTGACCCAATTGTCATTCATCCCCTGCAGCTTGTTATGGATTACCCGCTGCCTTATGCCGTGCTCGGCATTGCAGGCCTGTTTGCCAAACGACCCAGTCTGGGAGTTGCCACCGGAACTGCGGCCCGGTTTGTAGTACACGTAGTTGCCGGAGTGGCCTTTTGGGGAACTTATGCTCCAGCCGGCATGAACCCTTGGGTTTATTCCCTGGGATATAATTTGAGCTACTTGGTACCCAACGCCATTTTGGCCGTGATTGTGATCATCTTACTGCAAAAAACTCCACTTTTAGACAGCAGCAGTAAGTAAAGCCGGAGGTGCAGCCTTGAAACAAACCAAATTCCAGCGGGCAGTGATTTTTTTCAACAGTGAGTTTTCCCCTGAAGATATGGTCCAAGTCGGGGACAAAGACTTAATCATTTGTGCAGACGGAGG
>JAAYQZ010000052.1 GCA_012519025.1 Bacillota bacterium | reverse complement strand
TTTTCACGGGAAAAACATACAACTTTCTGATCAGCCAGCCGATGGCAGGGATGTCAAACAGCTCCTGTTTAGCCATGAAACTGATGGGTCGATTGATACCGCATCCCATAAAAAGCGGATCCAAGTAGCTTACATGGTTTGATGCTAAAATCATTCCTCCGGTTGGTGGAATGTGGTGACTGCCGTAAATCTCTATGCGAAAATAGATTTTGAAACAAAAGCCTATAATCAGCTTTACGAATCCGTAGAACACCCTTTAAGTCCTCCCGCAGCTGAAAGATATTCAAGGATTTCCCGAACAACTTCATTAATATCTTTACCGGTGGTATCGACAGGAACCGCATCCGCGGCTGCTCTCAAGGGAGCAACTAATCTTTCGGCGTCAAGATTATCTCGGGCTCGAATGGACAGCAACACATCTTTATATGTCACTTTATGGCCTTGGGTGCGCAGTTCCTTCATACGCCGCCGGGCCCTTTCCTCGGGACTTGCAGTCAAAAATATCTTTAGTTCGGCCTCTGGCAGCACTACAGTGCCAATATCTCTGCCATCCATTACTATACCACCCGGGGCGGCCAACTGTCTTTGCAAAGTCAAGAGGTGCTCACGCACCTCAGCGTGCTGCGCCACTAAAGAAACATTTTCGCTAACTTTCGGTTCCCGAATCGCATCGCTAACATCCTCACCATTTAGCAAAACCCGGATTCCGTTGGAACCCGGCACTATCTCAATGTCGGCTAATTTAGCTACCTTTGCTACTGCCGATGCCTCTGTGGGTCTTATGCCTTCACGCATAACTTGCAAAGTCAAAACCCGATACAATGCCCCGGTGTCTATATGCAAAAAGCCAAGTTTTTTGGCCAATATTCGCGCCACTGAGCTTTTACCGGCACCGGCCGGTCCGTCAATGGCTATGCTTGATTTGCCTGTTTGCAAAAAGATCCCCTTCCCACTGGGAGCAGTCTCGCCAAGTAATACCAATTACTTTATTCGTTATTGGGAAATATACTCCTGCGTAAGAAAGCTATTGGGAGCATTTTTGCTTAAGATCCATGCAACCCCCAAGCTGCTTAAACACATCAACAAACCCCGGGAATGATATTTCTATAGTCTGAACATCACTGATTTGCACGGATTCTGCAGCCCCAAGCCCCAACACCGCCAAAGCCATAACAATGCGGTGATCACCAAACCCCCTTACCTGCCCTCCCTGAATGTCATGCCCACTGCTGCCTTTTATGATCCAACCATCGGCTTGCTCGGTAATATCCACACCTAGGCGGCCGAGCTCACTGCTTATGGCGCTGATGCGATCACATTCTTTAACCCGAAGCTCAGCCGCATCCTTAATCACAGTAGTACCTTCAGCAAACGCTGCAGCCGCGGCAATAACCGGCAGCTCATCAATTAGACTTGGTATTATTGCACCCTCCAAACGAATACCCCTAAGTTTGGTTTTTCGCCCCCGTACACGAATGTTGGCCCTAACCTCCCCGGTTTTGTTTAATGGAGTTACGGTTATGTCAGCACCCATAGCTAGAAGCGCTTGAACTACACCTCGGCGAGTGGGGTTAATTCCTACGTTTTCAATTACAATATCGGAACCGGGTAAAATAGCCGCAGCAGCCATAGGAAAGGCCGCAGAAGAAATGTCACCCGGCACTTCCACCTGCGTACCTTTGGGTTTTTGGCCTCCTGGCATAGAGATTTTCAGGCCCTTTATATCGACATTGACTCCAAACTGTTCAAGCATTACCTCAGTATGATTGCGGCTGGGCGCCGGTTCACGGATTACCACATCACCGTTGGCGGCCAGACCGGCAAAAAGTATCGAGCTCTTCACCTGCGCGCTGGCTGTAGGCATTATATAAGATATGCCCAGAAGGTCATCGGTGCCTAAAACAGCCAGCGGGGCTTTTGTATGGTTTGCTCGGCCATAAATTCGAGCCCCCATCGCACTAAGCGGCTGGATCACTCTTGCCATGGGTCTTTGGCAAAGCGAAGCATCACCTGTCAGAATAGAGAAAAATGGCTGAGAAGCCAAAACACCTGTAAGCAAGCGCATGGTTGTGCCCGAATTGCCGCAATCCAGCACCTCGGCCGGTTCTATCAGACCATCTTCACCCCGACCCAGGATCTCATAATTGCCGGCTCCAAGGCGATTTATTTCAACACCTAACTGAGATAAGCAGTGTAAAGTATTGAGACAATCTTCACTTTCCAAAAAACCTTGAATGGTAGTTTTGCCCTCAGCCAACGCAGCTAAGATGGCCGCGCGGTGGCTGATAGATTTGTCTCCGGGAACCTTAATCTTTCCGCGCAAAGTTTTCGATGGTGCAGTTTTTAGTATCACGATTTTGCCACATCCTTAGAATCTTCAGGGCTGTAAGCACGGTAGCCTTCGATTGTGAGTATATTCAAAGCCTGGTCTCGGGATAGCCTGTCATTGAATCCTAAACGCAGGGCGCCTATCTCCCCTTCCCGCTGCCTAAGGATACCTATATCCTTAAGGCTTAAGGAAGCATCAGCTAAAACAGCTGTTACCGCATTGATGCTTCCCGGTGTGTCGGGGATAGGTACTACAATCTCGTATAAGGGTGCAATCAGTCCTCTTTGGGCAATAGGGACTTTTTCTCTTAGTAGCTTGGCACTTTCAAAGAATTCTTCTAAGGCGTTGACATCCCGAACCAAAAGAGCTTCTTGAAAGATCTCTAACTGATCCTGAAGATGTGCCACAGTGCGCAGCACTGATGCCAGGTTGTACAGGCATATATCTGCCCATAGTTTAGGGGAACCGGAGGCGATGCGTGTTGTGTCCCGAAAACCACCGGCAGCCAATGCCAAAGCATGGGAGGTTGTGTTTGCTGTTTGGCCCAATGCGTTGACTATGGCTGCAGCAGCAACATGGGGCATGTGGCTTACGGCAGCGACTATTTCATCGTGGGTCGCGGCATCCATGATAGTGACATGGGCCCCAAGATCCTGCTCAATTAGATTCTTCAGCATGTTGAAAGGGTATCGTGACCCATTTTCAGCCATTCCATTTTCCCCTTCAGGGGGCGGTACTAGAACATAGACTGCATTTTCAAACAGGTTGGGATCAGCCGCGGCAATTCCACCCTGCTCACGGCCGGCCATTGGATGGCCGCCGATAAAGGAAAATGAACCTTCGAGTTCTGCCAAAGCATTCATAATCGGGCGTTTGACACTACCAACATCCGTGATGATAGTGCTCTTTTTCAGGTAAGGGGCTATTTCGGCAAAAGTTTTCGCAATAGTTCCTACTGGAACTGCCAAAAATACTATATCAGCACCTTTTGCAGCATCAGATAGTGTTTTGACGATTTCATCGACCGCACCCAACTCTTGGGCCAAGGCGGTTTGTTGGCTGTCTATATCACACCCGACCACATAATGACCTTTATGCTTTAAGCGAAAAGCCAAAGAGCCTCCAATCAAACCAAGTCCTATTATAGCGATTCTACTGCGTTTCATTGACTTGGACTCCTATCACATTTTGTCGTGCATCACGGCCAATGGCTTCTGCAATCTTTTCTACCTCTTCGATTAGCTGTTGGAAGTTTTTCGGTGTTAAGGATTGAGCCCCATCGGATAAAGCCTTTTCAGGTTCAGAATGAACTTCCACCATCAGCCCATCGGCTCCGGCGGCCACTGCGGCCCTGGCCATGGGTGTAACATATCTCCAGCGGCCGGTACCGTGGCTTGGATCTACAATAACCGGGAGATGGCTGTAATGCTTAATTGCCGGCACTGCACTCAAATCAAGGGTATTGCGGGTTTCTGTTTCATAGGTACGAATGCCCCGCTCACATAAGACTACGTCCTCATTTCCACCGGATATGATGTATTCGGCGGCCATGAGCCACTCTTCCACGGTGGCAGATAGGCCCCGTTTAAGAAGAACAGGTTTTTGTGTTTTGCCTACTTCTTTTAGTAAGGTAAAGTTTTGCATGTTGCGAGCACCAATTTGCAGCATATCTGCATATTGTGCCACAAGCTCCACATCCCGGGGATTGACCACCTCTGTAACCACCGGTAAACCGGTCTGCTCCCGGGCCAAAGCTAAGATGCGAAGTCCCTCTTCTTCTAGACCTTGGAAGGAATATGGTGAAGTGCGGGGTTTGAATGCACCGCCCCTCAGCATATGTGCCCCTGCGGATTTTATTTCCCGGGCTATCTTTAAAAGCTGTTCTTCGCCTTCTACGGCACAAGGTCCGGCCATGACAACCAAAGGCTCAGCACCTATTGTCACTGCTCCCACCTGCACTGCGGTCCCCTCAGCGTGAAACTCCCGACCGGCAAGTTTAAAAGGCTGTAAAATAGGCACAATTCGATCAACGCCTGCCATCGCACCCAACTGTTGAATGTACTCCGGTCGTTTTGGACCAATGGCCCCGATAATGGTGCGCTCTACCCCTACCGACAAGTGGGTGTCAAATCCCATTTCTCTCAGTCTCGCGATAAGGGCATCAACGGCTCCTTGGGATGCTTGGTGTTCCATTACAACAATCAAGGTCATTCACTTCCTTTTAAAGGATTGTCTTTAAAGCACTGATGAAGCGCCGGTTTTCGGTTTCGGTGCCGATCGTTACCCTAAGCCATGTTGGGCAGCCGAAAACCTCTCCCTTGCGGCAAATGATACCCTTGTCCAATAGTTTTTCAAACACAAGTCCGGCATTTTGATCTAAATCAAAGAAAATGAAATTGGCTTGTGTTGGGATAAATTCCAGATTAAGATCAGCCAATTCTCGGTATAAGTACTCTTTACCTGCTTGGTTTTGCCGCCGACTTTGCTCGACATGATCCTCATCATCTAAAGCCGCCAAGGCTCCAATTTGTGCCAAAGCATTGACATTAAAGGGTTCTCTAACCCTGTGTACCAACTCTGCAATATGTTTGGGTGCAACGCCGTAACCAATCCTTAGACCTGCCAAACCGTAAATTTTAGAAAAAGTGCGCAGTACCGCCACATTGCGACCTTCACGTACAAAGCTTAAGCTATCGACAAAATCTTCGGCAGTGACGTATTCATAATACGCTTCATCAAACACCACTAAAACATGCTCAGGCACCTTGTCCAAAAATTTCGCTACATCAGCGTGGTTCAGGTAAGCACCGGTGGGATTGTTGGGGTTGCAGACAAAAATAAGCTTGGTGGATGAATCAATGGCCTTCAACAATGCATTCAAATCAAAAGCATAATCTGCCAATGGAGCAGTGTGTTTCGATGCGCCCATGAGCTTAGTGGCATAAGTGTATTCACTAAATGTCGGTTCACAGAAAAGGACTTTGTCACCAGATTCTAAGAAAGTCAGCCCAAACATTTTGATCACTTCATCAGATCCGTTGCCGAAAAGCAGCTGAGTCCCATCAACATTGAAGCGTTGGGCCAGTTTTTGACGGAGTTCAAAACAGCTTCCATCGGGGTAAATATGTAGTGAATTTAAAACATTTTTTATGGCTTTGAGTGCTTTGGGAGATGGGCCCAAAGGATTTTCATTCGAGGCAAGTTTAATCACGTCATTTAGATCTCTTTCCCGCTTCAATTCACTAATAGGTTTGCCCGGTTGGTAGGGAAGGATGTCTAAAATTGTTGGACGGAAAGATGGGGTTGGAAAAGGTGGAGTTGTTGTTGGCAAAGCTTCTGTTTCAGCCGAATCGACCCAATCTGGGCGCAAGGCTGCCGCTTTTCCCAAATATACGTGGCGGATTTCTTCTTGTTTTAGGTCAGTTGAGACAAGTGTAAGAACGCGGATGCACTTTTCCAGGCTGTCTGCAACAGGTATTTCATTTGTGCACATAAGCGCTGTCTGGGTAAGCCCGGCTTTTCTGGCCCCTGCAGCCGGGAATGCGGCATCCAGATCTTGGGTCACTGTAAAAAGCATGCAGGCAATTTCGCTTTGCTTAAGCTCGTTTTGTTCTATGATGGCTTGTGTAAGCCGGCATGCTGCATCAACAATTGCACTTTCAGTGTTTTCTTCAACTGTAACAGCACCCCGTATTCCACGAGTGTGTGGGGATGACAACATATCGGAAAACCTCCCTTGAACAGCCGATTGCTCCAGCTATTTTGAGATATCTTACCACAAGCTATAATACTTTGCAAAACCTTAGCCCATCATTGACCCTGTTTAACTTTCCGGACAAATTCATGGAGTTCCAAAGCTTCTGGTGGTTTGAGTTTTCGGCATTCCCCCAAGGCCAGGTCAGCAAGTGTCAACGGGCCCATCTGGAAGCGTTTCAAAGAAAGTACTTGGTGACCCAAAGCAGCACACATTCGTCTAATCTGTCGATTTTTGCCTTCGTGGATTTCAAATTCCAATAAAGCACTGTTTGCGAGGCTTTTTATAAGTTTTACTTTTGCCGGAGCTGTTGTGCCGTCATCAAGTCTAACACCTTGTTTGAGCCGTTTGATGGTTGCGGGTGTTGGATGATTTGTCACTTCGACCAGATATCGCTTTTTTACTTCATAGCGCGGATGGGTGAAAATGAGTGTCATATCCCCGTCATTGGTTAAAAAGACCAATCCCTCACTGTCCATATCAAGCCTGCCGACGGGATAGATTCTGGCCTTGGTTTTCGGTAAATAATCCATAACCGTCGGACGCCCTTGGGGATCACTCGATGTAGATACTACCCCCATCGGTTTATGCAGAAGGAAATATTCATTAGGGCTCGGGGCGGGGATGCGCTCACCGTCAACCGAGATAATGTCTCTGTTCGGATCAGCTTTACTGCCCGGTGTTTGCACTATCTTACCATTCACCTCCACCCGACCGGCTGTTATCAGCTCTTCACTGGCACGTCTTGAAGCTATTCCGGCGTCAGCCAAGATTTTTTGTAGTCGTATCTTACTCAAAAATAATCACTCCCCGGTTGCGAAAAACACTGCCAAACTTAAATTCCCCGTGCACCTTGGATTCCTTAGGATCCAAAAAGACGGGGTAGGAATGCATGTTTTGCTGCTTTACAGATCAGTTTGCGCGCACAAGTTCCTTTACCTTGCTGAGAAAATGACTGACATAGTTTTTCAACCCGCTGCTTTTTATGTCCTGTCCTGCTAAAACAGGCGCGGCTGCCACAACGCTGCCTGCATGTTTGATCTGAAGCATCCCAATGGGTGCCCATTGAATTATCGGTGCGGTCGGGGGGGCTCCCTGAAGGTACTCCAGTTCAATTTGGGCTTTAATAGGCAAAGTGACCCATAGATCCTCACCCAGCACAGCGGAAGTAGTGGGTGAGAGACCCTTCAAAACTGCTGCACGGCCCACTTCTTGCCCTTTCCTGCCCACAAGGCGCGTGGAGAACGCCTCCAGGCCGTACTCAAGAAGCGTCTTGGCATCTTCCCACATATCTGGTCCATCCAATATCACTGCAATTACCCGGCGGGCTTCCCGTGTAGCCGATGCAATCAAACAGCGGCCGGCTGCCAATGTATAACCGGTCTTAACCCCATCAGCCCCTTCTACGTCCCAAAGCATGCGATTCTTGTTTTGTATTGTGCGCGGGTTTTCAGATGCAGGGTCAAAATAGGTTGCTTGTTTAGATGAAACTATTTCAGCAAATTTTGGGTTGGCCAAGGCATATCTGGCGATCAAGGCCAGATCTGAAGCAGTGGAATAGTGATCCGGGGCAGGCAGCCCATGGGGATTTGCAAAACGCGTGTTTTCGGCACCCAAGAGCTTTGCCTTTCGATTCATCCAGTTGACAAATGCTTCTTGGCTATCGCCGGCGTATTCTGCCAAGGCGGCGGCGCAGTCATTGCCGGAAACAAGCATTAGGCCGTGGAGCAGATCTTCAACTCGGTAAGTTTGCCCTGCTCTGACATACATGGAAGAACCTTCTGTGCGTGCCGCGTTTAAACTAACAGTTACTGAATCATTCAGATCACAGCGTTCTAAAACCAACGCAGCAGTCATAATTTTTGTCAAGCTTGCCATGGGTCTTTGCCAATCAGGATTTTTGGCCCACAAGATCTGACCTGTGGGCCCATCCATCAAAATAGCAGCACTAGCCGAAATTGCCAAACTCCCTTGCGCCTTCCCCCTGCCGGACAACAAGAGAACAGCGATTACAGCATAGCATACCAAATACTTAAAACTTAGGCGGCCGTACTTCATGAGGGGTTGTTTTGACCTCCGTTGTAGGCCCATGCAGGCTTTTCGCTGTATTGCTTTTGGTTTAAAATGCCTTGGACTTGATCTACCAATTTGGGGGCCAGATCCAGCAATCGATCATAGATCAGATTGCCGCCCACAGACATCAGGCGAACCTCATTTTGTCGAACTACGAGAAATGCTACAGGGTTTATACTCATTCCGGCACCACTGCCGCCGCCAAAAGGACGGTTGGCTGTCTTGGCATCGCCCGATTGTGAATCCTTATGTGTAGCTTTAGACGTTTCTTCGTCGAGAAATGGCTGATCTGTTCCTCCGGCAACAAAACCGAAAGAGACCCGTGATACGGGCAGAACTACCGCGCCATCCGGCGTTTCTACAGGCTCCCCTAAAATAGTGTTTACATCAACCATTTCACTAAGGCTGTCCATAATTGTATGCATCAAACCTTCAATGGGATGATTAGGATCTTGGACCAACAACATCCACTCCTTTCCGGAGCACAGAGCGCAAAAGATCAAAACTGCCGGCAACCATAATATAGCCCGGATTAAGCATCAGTATGCAGTCTAGCTGTAGGTCTAGTTGGTTGACACCTTCAAAATTGGGTGCTATTGCCCAGTTCAAGCAGGAAGCTGCCAACGCAAGTTTTTTTTGCAGATGTGCCTCCGCAAACGCCCCCAAACCCTGCAGACTTCCAACCGTCAAGGCAGTCAAAGCAGGGTCGGCAAAACCCAGTTTTATGTACCAATTTAAATTTCTAACACTTTTAAGCAGGGGGTTTACAAATGCCCCAAAGTATCGGTTGAAAACACGCCAAGATGCCATAAGTTGAGACCAATCCGTGTCCTCGAGGACACTGTTTACATTTATCTCCTTTGTCGTGGGGATTTTGCCCCACGATCTAAATATACGTTCCACCAATCGGCGGCTGTAATGCATGAACTGTTCAGCTGTACCCACCATATCAAATCCCAACCAAGTAATCCGCAGATTGAGATCGCTTCTTTGTCCAACCCGATAATGTATTGCCACCCGCCAGGGCACAAAAGGTATTGTCAGCAGTAGAATTACTAGACCCCAAAAAACGCACTGCCACATGGTCATCACCGATTCTAGTTTGCACTGCCTATCCAGAATCTACTACTTTGAAAATGGTATTTGCCTGTCCGGCAACCTCGGTAAGTCACTTAAAGCGGCCAAACCAAAATGCTTTAGAAATATCTCAGTTGTGCCAAACAAAATCGGTCTGCCCGGCCCGTCTGCTCTACCCAATTCCTCTATAAGGCCTCTTTCAAGAAGTGTGTTTACTGCCGAATCGGCATTGACTCCTCGGATGTCTTCAAGGTGGACTTTAGTTACCGGCTGTTGGTAAGCTATAATTGCCAGGGTTTCCAATGCTGCTTGGGATAACCCCTGGCTTACTTTAGGCCTTTTGAAGCTTTCAAGGAACGGAGCCAACTCAGATTTTGTGGCCAATTGGTATCCTCCGGCAATAAATCTCAATTCAATACCGTGCCCGGCATCCTGAAACCTGCGAGCCATTTCTGCCAGCAAAAGCTTAGTATTTTCCGAAGTCCGGCCAACTGCATCTGCCAGGTTTTCCAAAGGAACAGGCTCCCCGTGGGCAAACATAATGGCTTCCAGGACAGCTTTAGCTTTTTCCGTGCTCACATTTTGGCCTCCTACACAGACTTTTCAAGGAATTTTGTTGCCTTGATCGCAATGGGTCCAAGAAGCACCTTTTGTTCGACTTGGACTTTTCCTAAACGGGCCAGCTCTAATACGGCCAAAAAAATGACTATAACTTCCGTGCGGGTAGGTGCACTGCCTAAAAGGCTGTGGAAAGTGGCTTGGGAACGTCTTTGAATAAGCGATATGATTTGGTCGATCTTAACCTCAATGTTTACCTCTTTTGCCTGAATTTCATGGATTTGTTCCCTTTCCCTTTTGCTGGTCAATGCCTCACGAAGGGCCAAAGCCAAATTCAAAACAGTCGCTTTGCCAATGGGGTTTTCATAAAGATTAGGACCCGGTGGGCCCAAGGTGGAAAACGGCCGCGTCCAAGAGAGGCCACTAGCTTTCGCCTGCCGATTTAACCAACCGGCTGCATCTTTGTATTGGCTCAAAATAAGGAGCCGGCGTACCAAATCCTCTCGGCTGTAAATCGCATCTTCCTCATCGTCTTCTGACTGCTTTCCGGGCATGGGAAGCAAAGCATCCGCCTTAAGTTGGAGCAAAGTTGCTGCCATTACCAAAAAATCTCCAGTAATCTCTAGATCAAACTCCTGCATTGTCGCCAGATAATCTAGGTACTGCTGAGTTATGACAGCAATTTCTATATCGTGGATATCCAGTTTCTCTTGTCCGATTAAATGCAGAAGCAAATCAAGGGGACCTTCAAAGACATCCAGCTGTACCTGGTAATCCATATCTTCCGCCTTCTATAAACCTGGTGGCACAAATTCATCTGACAATCTTCATCGGAAGTTGGGCAAGCTAAAAAGTAGACGCTGCAGTACCGATAATATCGGGCCGATCAGGCGGCCAACCATGCCGGTAATTAAAAGTATAAGTAAAATCAATGGCCCGTACATTTCCAAGCGCCGCCAAGAAAATTGATATTTGGAGGGAACCAGCCAAGCGACGATTTTCGATCCGTCTAAAGGCGGGATCGGCAGAAAGTTGAATGCTGCTAACCCGAGGTTCAATTGAACGTTGAGAATCAAAAATTGGTAAAGCACGACACTGACGTTCGGTGGAAACAGCGGTGGCAAAATGCTGATCATTAAAAGAAACCCGTATGCTGAAATGAAATTCGCCAAAGGACCGGCCAAAGCCACTAATGCCATACCTTGTTTTTGGTTTTTAAAATACAGCGGGTTTACCTGCACAGGTTTGGCCCAACCGAAACGAAACAAAAGAAGCATCAAAGCCCCCATGGGGTCTATGTGGGCCCGGGGATCGAGGGTAAGTCTTCCTTGGTACCTGGGAGTTGGATCGCCCAGTTTATAGGCTATAAAGCCGTGGGCGAATTCATGCACCGATATCGCATAGAGCAAGGCCGGTACCAGTAAAATAAGACTTTGGATATTCAAGATTATAGTCCCCCTTTACCCCTTGACCACAGCCGCCTTGGCCTCGGTCAACCTTTGAGGTATCCGATCTAAGCGAACCAGGTCATCATATGTTTCCCGTTCAACAATAATATCACTTTTCCCCTGCCACACTAAAACCATGGCAGGTCTTGGTAAACGATTGTAATTGCTGGCCATAGAGTAATTGTAGGCTCCGGTTGCATATACAGCCAATATATCTCCCGTCCGCACAGTGGGCAGTGAAATATCCCTAATCAAAATATCGCCGGATTCACAGCATTTACCGGCAATAGTGACCAATTCTTCGGCATCATCAAGCACTCTATTGGCCAAGCACCCCGTATATTTGGCACCATACATAGCAACCCGCGGATTATCTGCCATACCTCCATCGACAGCGACGTATTTTCTCACACCGGGAACTTCCTTAACTGCACCAATGGTATAAAGCGTAATTCCGGCTTCTCCCACAATGGAGCGCCCCGGTTCCACGGCAATTTGGGGCATTGCCAATCTATGTTTTTGACAGCTGGTGGTAAGGGCACTGCTGATCGCCTGGGCGTAATCCAACAGGCTTGGCGACTTTTCATCAGGCAGATAGGTAATACCAAGGCCGCCCCCTAAATCCAATTCTTCGACTGTCAAACCCAGCCCCCTTTTAAGCCGTGCCAAAAACTCGATCATAAGCCTCACAGTTTTTTGGTAAGCGTCAAGCTCCATAATCTGAGAGCCAATGTGGCAGTGGAAACCTTTAAGATCAATACCGGGCATATCCACTGCTTGCCTAATGGCATCCATGGTCGTGTCGGCATTAATAGGCAACCCGAATTTTGAATCAAATTGTCCGGTTCGGACATAGGAATGGGTGTTGGGCTCAACTCCTGGGGTAAGTCGGATAAGGATCGAAACATTTACCCCCCGACGGGCGGCAAGCTCCCCCAATGTCTTTAGCTCCCAAATGTTATCTACAACGATCCGGCCTATACCGCGCTCCAAGGCCATTTTCAATTCAGCGGAAGATTTGTTGTTTCCGTGGAAATAAATTTGTTCACGGGGAAAATCGGCAGTTAAGGCGGTATAAAGTTCCCCCCCTGATACAACATCCAGTCCTAGACCTTCCTCTGCCATAATCCGACATACAGCAGAATTCAACAAAGCCTTCCCGGCGTAAAGGACTTTACTGCCGGGAATGAGGTCATTGAAAATTGTGCGATATGTCCGGGCTTTTTGGCGAAGAAAATGCTCATCTAAAACATAAAGAGGGGTTCCATAGCGGTGGGCTAATGCAACTGTATCACAGCCACCAATTGTTAAATGATTTTTATCATCTACAGACATCGTTCCCATGAACATGACTTTGCCCCCTGCTGCTTAACAGCTATGACTTTATTCCAATTACATTTTATCATAGCACAGACCCAATAGGGGGTCAATGAAAGTGGGGAGCGAACAAACGGCGCTTTTGTTCAGCTTAAGAAGCGCTGTCACTGTGGGGATATTTGGAGTTTTTCTCTTTTACGTTCCATCGACCGCAGCGGGCTCCCCAGCGTGCCACAAGTTCCTGTTCTATAGATATGTTGACAATCTCGCAATGGTTAGCACAATGGGAGCAGATAAAGGTGTCTACTTGAAAGCTTCTTTCGCTGACGCCAAATCCTCTAAAACGGGTGAGTTGGTTTGAGTATTCCACCTGTTCTTTAGCTATTAATGCCGCACCAAGTGCACCCATGACATCGAAGGCCGGCGGCACCACAACAGGGCAGTTAAGTTCCTCTTCCAGGGCCTTGCGCATGCCGAGATTGGCAGCTACACCGCCTTGAAAAAGCACTGGTGGACGAATCTGTTTACCCTTCCCAACATTGTTCATATAATTGCGCACCATAGCTCCGCACAAACCGGCTAAAATGTCGGCCATACTGTGCCCCACCTGCTGCTTGTGGATCATATCTGACTCGGCGAAGACTGTGCAGCGACCGGCAATGCGCACAGTGTTTTGGGAGCGCAAGGCAATCTCCCCAAAGTCTTCTATAGGTATTCCCAACCTAGCTGCCTGCTGGTCTAAAAAGGAGCCGGTGCCGGCGGCGCAGACAGTGTTCATAGCAAAATCTGTTACAACACCTTCCCGCAGGATTATGATTTTCGAATCCTGTCCTCCGATTTCAATCACAGTCTGGACATCCGGTTGAAAGCAGCATGCAGCGACAGCGTGGGCTGTGATCTCATTTTTTACGACATCGGCCCCAACTATGGCACCGGCCAACTGTCGGCCACTGCCTGTAGTCCCGACTGCTTGGATTTTCATTTTCGGGTAGGTTTTTTCAATAGATGCCAGTCCTTCCTGCACTACAGGAATAGGCTGCCCTTGTGTGCGCAGATATTTCTTATACACAATGTTGTGATGATCATCGATTAAAACCAAATTTGTGCTGACTGAACCGACATCGATGCCCAAACACAGGCTTTCTTGATCAGGCAATGGGGTACATCTCCTTTTTTCCAAATGTTTCGACACCTTTACTGGCTTTTTGGAAAGCCCTTTTGTGGTTGTGCAGTAAATCAACAAAAGCCTCCAGCCGAGTGTGAATCCCGGCTTCTGCCGAGTGTTCATCAACAACTAGTGTCAACACGGGTATCTGGTAGTCCCGACTAACTTCCGGCAGTATACTTTGTGCCACTATTTCAGGCATGCAGGTAAAAGGCAAGATGTGGATGATGCCATCAGCCCCGGTTTTAGCCATAGCCGCAGTATGGGCCACAGTTTCAAGACCGTGTCCTCCTACAAAATGGGTTAAATAGGGTTTTGCCAAACGAAGCAAGTTGCCGTTGCGCCTTTTCTTAAAGGCGGACAGGACGATGTGGTGCAAAATCCATTCACTAAACCAAACTTGGCGTTGAACGATCACCCCCAGCTCACCCAGGCGCTCCTCGAGATAGAAATTGGCAAAGGGCTCAAGCAAGGTGTAAATCTCCCCAACGACACCGACAGTCAAGACTTCACGGTCTAAGTCTTTTGCGACAGCTTTGAATGAGGTCAAACCCGTTCTTACCGCCTGACGGACCATTTGTAGGGAACTGGCTTGATCAACTAGTTCAAGACTGTGGTGCAGAACTCGTGAGGTATCACCAAGAGTTGCTTCATAGGCTCTGGTTTTAAGGCTTTCCTTTTCAAGTCGATCACAGGCCGTAAATTTTGCCCAAGTCAATGCCAGTGTTTGGGCAATCTCACCTTTTGTAACCTTGCGTGTCAAATAGCTTAATTGGTTGATGAATGCCGACCAACCTTGTTGGGGCGGCTCGATGATGAGCATCTCCAAAGCAATACCAATATCCTGCAGGATTTCCTTTTGCACAGTCCCGTAAAATCCAAACCGGCAGGGTCCGATTCCCCCAGCCATTAAGATCCCTTCAGCGCCCTGTTGTTGGGCTTCCAGATAATTGCCGATATTGATTTTTAAAGGTAGGCAAGCAGATTCAGGTGCATGTCTTGTCCCTAAAGCAAGAGTCTTTTGGGTACACCGAGGCGGCACTACCGCATGATAGCCCACGCCTTGAATCAAAGCTCGGAAAGGAATATATGCAGTCCCCATATGGGGAAAAGTAATTTTCATCGGTTTATCCTCCATCTGAGCATATCCACAAATGCTTCCAATCTAGTCACAATGCCCGCTTCTCCGGTATGTTCGTCTAGATTCAAAATCAACTGCGGAATCGGGGATTCTCGTCGCAAAGTGCGTTCAACTAATTCTGCTGTGAGTGAGTCTGTGCCGCAAGCAAAAGCTGTAACATAAATGATTCCTGGTATACGCATTTCCACATACTCTCTGGCGGCACCGAGAATGCGCCGGCCTGATGTCCAAAACATGCGTTTAGGCCATGCTAGAGATTGGGCATCAATGCGCTCATCCGGCAGCATGTCCACTGTCATAACCTCAACTTCCATGTTCTGCAGCTTGTTGACAATGTGCATATTGGCAAAGTCGTCGTAGATCAAATAGCTGTGGCCTAAAAGACCCACCTTCAGACTCTTTTTGCCTTCGACTTCAAGGGTTGGTTGGTTATTATCTGCGTTTTGGGAATTGCTATTTGCTGGCCAACGGCCTTTAAGTAAAGCATCTCGGTAGTCTCTCAGTGCTTCAAGACCTTGTCGAAATGCAAGTTTTGTTTGTTTTGGGGAACACCCAAATTCAGAGCCAAGGGTTTGAATTTGTTCATAAAAGCACTTTTTAGGCAAATTGAGATCAATTGTCGGCACTAAAAACTTGGCCTTGGTACCAAAAGTGGCTTGGACCATGTCAGGCAGTCCCATAAATTTGGGACAGATATATTCTTTAGGCGCCACACTGACAAAGCGCGGCAAAAAGATAGTGGTGTAACCGTTTTCAATCAACCAGTGAACATGACCAAGCAAAATTTTTACCGGAAAACAAGTTCCGTCAACTGCCCTTCTTACCCCCTCATGAACGAGGGCCTTGTTGGTTGGCGGCGATGCTGTCAATCGCACACCAAACCCGTCAAAAAAAGCCTCCCAGAAAGGGAAATAATCATGGTATGCCAAAGCCCTTGGCATTCCTACAACAGAAGTCAACGGCAGGGTCACCTCTAATCTTTGTCTTGCTTTTTCGCAAAGCGTTTTTTCGATTTTGCCCGTCTTTTCCTGTTTCGGGACGTTTTATCCAGGCCCATGGCAGCCGGCATAGCGGCCTCATCACTTTGTTTGTAATCGGTATCTAGAGGATCAGTGAATGGAGGACGATTGACAACGGTGGGAATGGGATAGCGAAACAGCAGCCGAAGTAAACTCGGTCCGTGGAAGGGAATCAACGGCCACAAATACGGCACTCCAAAAGACTTTGTAAATCCCATAACAATCAAGGGGAACGCAAGCCCTAAAGCAAATCCCCAAACATTAAACAGCCCCGTTAAAGTCAGTGTCAACAGACGAAAAAGACGGGCAGCCATACCAAATTCATAGTTCGGTGTGGCGAAAAATGCAATAGCGGCCACTGCTTGATACAATATGGTCTCCGGTATAAACAGACCTACTTGTACAGCAAACTCGCCAAGTAGAATGGCAGCTACAAGACCCAAAGACGTTGATAAAGCGTTGGGAGTGTGAATGAAGGCAAGGCGAGTAATATCAACTGCGGCCTCAAGCAGCAAAAATTGAACAAACAAAGGGACGGCCGTAATTGAACGGGGGCCAATGAACTTTAAAGACTGCGGGAGACTGCCTTGGTTTTGAGCTAACAGCAGCCAAAGTGGTGTTAATGTAAAAGCCATGGTCATGGCAGCAAAACGCAGCCAGCGGATGTATGTGCCTACTACAGGGTTGATAAAATAGTCTTCGGCGTGTTGGGTAAAATGCCAGGCTGTTGCCGGCAAAATCATGCTTGCAGGTGTTGTATCGGTGACAATGACAACATTACCTTCTAGCAAGTGGGCTGCAACTACATCCGGACGTTCTGTGAAACGAACTAAAGGAAATGGGTTCAGCGTTGAACCTGTTATGTATTCTTCCAAGGTTTTTGCACCCATGGGAAGTGCAGACGCCCGAATATCCTTCACACGCTGCCGCAGCTCATCAACTAAATCAGGATCAGCAATATCATTTATATACACCATAAAGACAGCCGTTTTCGATCTCTTCCCGACTTCAAAAGCTTCAAATCTCAAACCGGGATCCCGCAGGCGCCGACGGATAAGCGCTACATTAGTTAAAGCAGTTTCGACAAATCCGTCTCTGGCGCCTCGGGTCACTCTTTCAAGATCCGGTTCTTCTATGCTTCTAGTTGGATACTGACGAACATCGATGATTACGACTTGGTCGATTCCATCCACCAACAAAGCCAAAGGCCCATTCAAGATGGCATCGATTGTTTCTTCAAGATCATCGGTTAGGGAGACATCAAAATGGGGCAATACATCCTCCATCAGGGACTTAAGCATGTTTGGATGGAGCTTTTCCCGCGGTAAAGCCATCAAGGCCCCCATAACAAATTGCGTTTCCCGATCTTTGACCATCCCATCCAGGAAGATTAAAGCAGCGTTTTTACCACCTATATTGATTTCCCGGACAAGTACATCAAAATTCACGTCTGTACCCAGTCTTGTACTTAAATATTCTAGGTTTTTCTCGAATGATTTCTCGACCTGCAGTTTCCCCACCCCATTTAAAGGTTTTGCAAAAGGGCTCTCTAGGAGCTTGCGTCAAAAACCTGTGGTTTATACGCTTGGGATAGAGGTCGAATGGCAACTACACCAATGCCATCAAAGCAGCTCCCCATACCTCCTGACATAGATGTTTTTGAACCACTGGGCCAAACCCATGTAAAGTAAAACAGTCACAGCCAACCAAGCAAAATATACCGGGGGCAGTGCCGCAAGACCTATTTGTGCACCGAATCCAGTAAAAGGGATCAATGTAAGCACTAGAATCCCGGTGAAAGTAAGAGCCGCAACGGGCAAAGAAGCACTACTTTGAATAAACGGGATCTTAGGTGTGCGGATCATGTGTATTACCAGAGTCTGCGACCACATGGACTCCACAAACCATCCGGCTTGGAAAACCGAGACAAACATTGCCTTTAAGGCAGGGTCTGTCAGCTGATGATACAATTTGCCCCCGACTGCTGACGGAGCAATAACATAATACATTAAGACGAAAGTAGTAATATCAAAAACCGAACTTGTTGGCCCAATCCAAAGCATGAAACTGGCAATTGATGAAGCATCCCATTTTCTCGGTACACGCAAGAATTCTTCATCAACGTTGTCCCATGGCAAAGATATGCAGGAGATATCGTAAATTAGATTGAGCAGGACCAGATGAATTGCGGCCATGGGCAAAAATGGTAAAAACGCACTGGCAATTAGGACTGAGAAAACATTTCCGAAATTTGAGCTGGCGGTCATTTTGATGTATTTGATCATATTGCCGTAGGTTTTTCGCCCCTCAATGATGCCTTCACCGAGGACCCGTAGATCTTTTTCCAAAAGAATTACATCTGCTGATTCCTTAGCAATATCTACAGCGTTGTTTACGGAAACACCCACATCCGAAGTGCGCATAGCGGCAGCATCGTTTATCCCGTCGCCTAAAAAACCTACTGAGTGACCGTTATCTCTTAGGCAGGTCACCACCCTAGCCTTTTGCTGAGGGGAAAGCTTAGCAAAGACAGTTGTTTCTTCAACGATCTTGCTCAGCTCATCATCGTCCATAAGCTCAACTTGGGAGCCCTCTAGAAGATTGCCCACAGGTAAACCAACTTGTCGGCAAATGGCCTTTGTAACTCGCTCGTTATCCCCTGTCAGTACTTTTACCTCAACACCGTAATCGTGCAGGGTGCGAATGGCTTCATATGTTGTCTCTTTTGGGGGATCTAAGAAAGCTAAATAGCCGATCAATACCATGTCGTTTTCGTCTTTAACGGAAAATTCACCGACTGGGGGTGGGTTCGTTTTCTGGGCTACTGCTATGACCCGCATACCCTGATCATTTAAGCGTCCGACAGTGTCGTTGATATCGGTTTCGATCTCCTCAGTAAATGGACCCACTTCGCCACCGTATTCCACAAACGAACAAATGGACATAATCTCCTCAACTGCACCTTTGGTAATCATCTGCGTTTTGCCTGTTTGGTCTTCTATTACAACACTCATGCGCCTGCGTTCAAAATCAAAAGGAATTTCATCTATCTTTTGGTAAAATTCCTTCAAACCCTTAAGAGAGGATTCTTTGCTGGATTGCTCAGCAACTCGATCGATAATAGCTTTATCGATCAAGTTTTTTAGTCCCGTTTGGAAGTAACTATTTAAAAATCCGTGGCGCAAGACCCTTACACTGGCTTCACCATGAACATCAAGGTAATATTCCAAAACCACTCGATCCTGTGTGAGAGTGCCTGTCTTATCGGTACACAAAATATCCATGGAGCCCAGGTTTTGAATGGAACTGAGGCTTTTGATAATAGTTTTTTTCCTCGACATGGCAAGCGCTCCCTTGGCAAGGTTGGCAGTGACAATCATGGGGAGCATTTCCGGTGTTAATCCCACTGCCACAGAAATAGCAAACAAAGATGCCTCAAGCCAGTTGCCTTTGGTGAACCCGTTGATAAGTAAAACCACAGGCACCATGGCCAACATGAACCGAATCAAAACCCAGGACACAGAGTGGACACCTTCCTCGAAACTGGTTCGCACATCCACATCCACAATATCCTGTGCCATATCGCCAAAGACAGTATTGTTGCCGGCTGCCACCACAACCCCCACTGCCGCGCCACTTACAACGTTGGTGCCCATAAAAGCCAGATTGGCAATATCGGTCAAAGAGACGTGGCGGACCTCTTCAATCGGTTTATTAAACTTCTCAACGGGTTCACTTTCGCCTGTTAAGGCCGATTGACTGATAAAAAGGTCTTTGGCTTCTAGAATCCGCAGATCCGCCGGAATCATATCTCCCGCTGCCAAGTGAATGCGATCTCCTACAACAACCTGATCAAGATCTATTTCTTTTGTACCTGTCTCGATCCGCTCGACTGCAGTAGTGATTTTGATCATATCCTGAAGTTTAGCTGCCGCATTCCCTGATCGCGTCTCTTGGATGAGCTGCAGTGAGCCGCTTATGATCACCAAAACCACTATGATAACAACGGTCATGGGATCTTTTTCACCAACAGGAGCCAGTTGAATATCGGTAACAAAGGAAATGGCCGCCAAAGCGATTAAAATAATAGTAAAAGGATTGATAAAGGCTTTTACGAGGCGTTGGAAAAAAGATTCTTCGCTTGCGCTTGTGACTATGTTATCACCGTATTTTTCTCGGTTTGCATGCACAAGTTCTTCTGTTAACCCGTGTCTGGAACTGTTGAAGGTTCTTATAACCTCATCTGTTGAAAGGCGGGCAATGTCGTGCAAACGCCTTGTGATAGTTTCACTGTGTACTAAACGAGCGTTAGTCTTTTTGTTTTTGGTGCGGCTGAAGTACTGCCTCTTTTCATTCATAGGTGCAACCTCCATATTTTGCCTCAAAGCAACAAGGGCATGGTTTTTTTCTTTAGACAAGACAATTGCTTTCGCTTTCCTGCTGCCTTTTTAATGTACATTTGCATACTGCCGATTTTCATCACCCTTTCTATTGTATCCCGGCAATAAAAAATCCACGCTAAAGCCGATTAGCGTGGATTAATCCATCATACACAGCTGCAACTGTTTGCAGCATGTCACCGTTTGGGCTTTAGCTCCATAGGGCGGTGATATTGCATTAGATCATGCCTTGTTTTCGACATGGCCTGCTAACCAGCTCATAGTGTCTCCACTACTTTGCGGCAGCAACTCATATCCCTATGGTAGCCTTACTTACCGGAATATTAGATTTTCAAGACCCTATATAGTGTATAGACCTTAGCGAGCCTTGTCAAATTATACAAAAAGGCGCCCCGCAAAAGGGACGCCAAACTGCAGTTTGGGAGTAAAACCTCCACATAGCCGTCAGCTTACCGCACTGCTGTTGGTACAAACAAATCAATGATCCCTATGGCGAAAGCCGCCAGTAATGCCCCCAACACTGAAACCGCCATGCCCGGGACGATAAACTGGGCAGCCCATATAACTACAGCCGATACTAAAAACCCAACTATTCCCCGGCTGTAGGGTGAGACACTTTTGCCAAGCGTTGCCTCAATAACCCAGCCTATAGCGGCTATAACTATTGCCGCCAGTAGGGCATGGAAAAAACTCAGCTGTCGAAATCCCGGAATAACAAATCCCACCAGCATCAACACAAGGGCCGACACAATGAAGCGCACTACTGCCCCTACCCAATCCATCCGAATCACCTCTTTTCAACTGGCAGACGTAGATCAAACTCCAATGTCCGGTTACGTATTCTCCACCCGAAAAGCAAGCTCGACGTTGGCTTTATATTCGACGATGTTGCCTTCGGCGTCCACTGTGCCGGTCATGTTTTTGATCTCAACCCCACTTATGTTCCGGATGGTTTCAGAAGCCTCTTTCACAGCCAGCTGTATAGCGTCTTCCCAGCCGGTATTTGAATCTCCTACTAACTCCACTACCTTAATAACTGTCACAGATACGCCTCCTTTCACCTGTAGGAATCTAGATCCTACCCTTCGACGCTATTATTCTACAGTGAAAGGATTTTCATACGACATTTGTGTGGTTTGTTCAATCACTGGGAAGCACTTCCTGAAAGACTCTGAGAAAATTGGCCCCGGCGAATTTTTCAAGTCTTGTGTGGGAGTACCCTCGTGCTGCCAAAGCCTCTAAAAGCTTGGGAAGGTATGTGACGTCTTTAAGCCCTTCGGGAGTTTCATTGATACCATCATAATCCGTGCCAAGACCGACATGTTCCTCGCCGGCTACACGCCACAAATACTCAATATGAGCGATTACGTGATCAAGATTTGCCCTACCTGATTCTGCCAAATGAGGTCCGCAAAAACATACACCAATTACGCCGCCGTGATCTGCAATGCATTTAATCTGCTCGTCAGTCAGATTGCGGGGATGATTGCAGAGTTCAACAGCATTGGAATGAGATGCAACAAAAGGATCGCTTACATGTTTGGCTACATCCCAAAATCCGGCAGGGGATAAATGAGAAACATCCACCACCATGCCCAATTTACCCATCTCCTGGACAACTTCCCGACCGAATCTGGTAAGTCCCCCTTTACTGTCTGCCTCCCACACCCCGTCAGCCAGCTGGTTGCGGTTGCTCCATGTTAAGGTTAAAAGCCGAACACCAAGGCGGTAAAGCAGCCTAAGCACCCACAACTCGCCGCCGAGACAGTCCCCTCCTTCAACGGCCAAAAGAGCACGGAGGTTATCGGGTTCAGGGGTTTTTCCCGGCAGATCAGCCGTAGTTTTTACAATCTGCAGTCTTGGCTCTCCATCGGCAATTCCGTGGATATACTCTAAGTAAGAAAGGATTTTTTGCAGGCTTACGCTCTTATTGGAGTTGGGGCGGGTAAATAAAGCCAAAACCTGCAGTCCAATGCCTGCCTCAAGTAAGCGGACCAGATCACTGTGAGTCTGAGTTTGCCGCCTAGAAAAATCAAGGTCTGATTCGTACATAATAGATATTGTGTCCATGTGGCCGTCAACTATAGGCCAATAAGACGAAATGGTGGATTTGTGCATGGTCAATTACCTCCTGCTCAAATGTACAGTAAGAAATCACAACAAATTAGAAAACCTGCCCACATCAAATACACCTCGACGTGCGGCAGGTTTTAGTTCAAATTTGGAAATTTAACGAGGCTCTACGATAATTTTGATAGCAGTTCTTTCTTCACCATCAATCTCAATGTCGGTAAAAGCCGGGATACAGATAAGATCGACACCGCTTGGGGCCACAAACCCCCGGGCTATGGCAACCGCCTTAACCGCTTGATTGATGGCACCGGCGCCAATGGCCTGCATCTCTGCAGCCCCACGTTCACGTAAAACACCTGCTAAGGCTCCAGCTACAGAATTTGGGTTAGATCTTGAAGATACTTTTAGCACTTGTTTTAGCCTCCTTGACAAAATTGCGGTAATAATGCCGTGTATTTCTGCTACTGTATTATATATTAAATGTCAAAGTGGCAATTCCTTTGTCGTAGAACAAATTTCATTTAATATTGTGACGAGTCATTAGAGTTACGTTAGGTTTACACTACTGACTTATCAAAGACAAGTACTCTATTATCTTCCCTAAAACCGATTAACTCCGGCAAAAAGGTTGCCTGCCCAATGTCCTCCAGCATATGTTGGATAAATTCATCATACCAAGCACCTTCCTCTGCGTTGATATCCTCACCATCGTATAAAAGCGCGTTGGGAAAATATTGGCGCATGAGGCTGGCAATCAATGAGATCTCCTCTAAAGTAATGGTATGAATGTCTCTAACTAGCTCAATTACGTAAATGTTGTCCTGATTGGAGACGGAAAGATTAAAAGTGACTGGGGTTTTCCTGTTTACAGTGACAAGCACTTGGATGCTGTCTTCTATCAACAAAGAAAACTTGTCCATGTGCTCCAGTTCGGGGCTGTCCTTTAGAAAAAAACAAAGGCGCATACTGCGGGAGTCAGGCAGTACCTTTACACTACCTATTTCAGGATATCGAACTAGTATGGAGGCCAAAAGACTCGTGTGATCCATAGGCAGATGCTCCACAGACTTAAGATTCGGCAAAATCATCACCTCTAAAAAAAGGCCCGGCTTGCCGGGCCTTCAGCTGTGCTATTTGGCATATTCAATGGCACGGGTCTCTCGTATGACCGTCACCTTGATTTGTCCGGGATACTCAAGCTCATTTTCGATGCGCTTAACGATTTCCCGCGCAGTCCAGATAGCTTCACTATCATCGATACGTTCGGGTTTCACCATAATACGAATCTCCCGACCGGCCTGAATAGCATAGGCTTTCTCTACACCTTCGAAAGAATCTGCTATTCCTTCCAGCCTTTCCAAACGTTTGATATACGATTCCAAGGTCTCCCGTCGTGCACCGGGGCGAGCAGCAGATACTGAATCCGCGGCCGCAACCAAGACTGCCTCCACAGTTTCCGGTTCCAAATCACCGTGGTGACATTCAACTGCATGGACGACCTCTTGAGACTCTTTATACCGCTTGAGCAAATCCACGCCAATTTGAACGTGGGTCCCTTCCACTTCATGATCAATGGCTTTACCGATATCATGAAGCAGTCCGGCTCTTCGAGCAAGTTCCTCATCAGCACCCAATTCCGCCGCCATCATAGCAGCCAGGTGGGCAACCTCAATAGAGTGTTTCAAAACGTTTTGACCGTAGCTTGTGCGGAATCTCAGCCGACCAAGCAGCTTAATTAGTTCCGGATGCAAACCATGGACACGGGCAGCAAAAGTCGCCTGCTCCCCTTCCTCTCGAATCACCGCTTCTACTTCTCTTTGAGCCTTTTCCACCATTTCCTCTATGCGGGCCGGATGTATGCGGCCATCGGCTACGAGTTTTTCCAAGGCAATGCGGGCGATTTCGCGCCTGACTGGATCAAAACCTGACAAAATGACAGCTTCCGGTGTATCATCAATAATTAGATCAATGCCTGTCAACGTCTCTAAAGTACGAATGTTTCGACCCTCGCGGCCAATAATCCGACCTTTCATCTCATCATTTGGCAGATTTACCACTGAAACGGTGGATTCTGCCACATGGTCTGCAGCACAGCGCTGAATTGCCAACGAAAGAATCTCACGAGAACGTTTATCTGCCTCTTCTTTGGCTTGTGTTTCCAGTTCTTTAATCATCATGGCCGTTTCATGCTTTACCGCAGTTTCCACTTGGGCAAAAAGGATTTCTTTGGCTTCCTCAGCGGTGAGCCCGGAGATCTTTTGCAGCTCTTCTTGCTGTTCTGCTAAAAGTTTGTCAACTTCCTCCTGGGCTTGAGTCACCTCTTTGCGATTCCTCTCCAAAGCTGCTTCCCTTCTGTCAAGGTTGTCAAGACGGCGATCTAAGGATTCCTCTTTTTGCATAAGACGCCGCTCTACCTGCTGCAGTTCATTGCGGCGCTCCCGGTTCTCTCTTTCAAGCTCTCGGCGCAAGGTGTGAACTTCCTCTTTTGCTTCAAGCATCAGTTCCCTTTGCCGGGTCTCCGCATCCCGTTCAGCTTCTTGCAAAATGCGTTTTGCGGCTTCTTCCGCAGATTGGATTTTTGCCTCTGCTATGGCCCTGCGCATAAAATAACCGGCGCCAAAAGCGACGGCAGCTGTTAACACGGAATAGACTAAAGTAATTGCTATCACCTCCCGTATAGGCTAAAAAGTATGGATTTTAAAATATAGCCGAGTAAAGACTCGGCTAATCGAATAGTTATTGGGCAACACCCTCAAACTTATCTTCACAGTGTAATTTTAGCTTGTTTTAATATCTGTGTCAAGGAAGCCGAAAAGCCTCAAGCGCCGTCTTGATGGCGCTGTGAATGTCTTCAGACTTGAAGCCTCGACGTCCCAAAAACCCAGCTAGACGCCGGGTTATGACCTCTGAGGACTCATGAGGGTAGCGCCTAATTCGCTGTTTTGCCAATTCAGCGGCAAGGGCCCCTTCATCAGTGGATTTTTCAAAGTCCGCTAGAGCCTCATCAATTAAGAACCTGGGAATTCCCTTTTGCCACAGTTCTTGTGCCAAACGCCGGGTTCCCATGGGGTTGGTACGAGTGCGGCTTTCTATCCACTGCTTAGCAAAACGCAGATCATCCACATAGCCGAGCCGTTTCAGCCATTCAACCACTTCATCCCGTACTGCGGGCGGATGCCCTTTGCGTTTCAAATATTGACGAATTTCCCAGCAGGAACGAGGGCGAAATGTGAGGAAATGTACTGCTTGGTTTTTTGCTTTATCAGCTTTCTCCATTGTCTTCCTCATCGGTTTCAGGCAGTTTTGGGCCGAGCCCTGCTTCGGCTTTAACCCGTGTTTCAATTTCGTCTGCTAAATCGGGGTTTTGTCTTAAAAACTCCTTGGCATTCTCCCGCCCCTGGCCCAGACGAACATCGCCATAAGAATACCACGCCCCGCTTCTATTGACTATCTCCATACTTGTCGCAACATCGAGGATATTACCTTCCCTGGAAATGCCCTCACCGTACATTATGTCAAACTCAGCGTCTTTAAAAGGAGGGGCCACTTTGTTTTTAACTACTCGCACCCTCGTTCGACTGCCAATCATATCGCTGCCTTGTTTTAAAGTTTCAATGCGTCTTATATCAAGCCTTACCGAAGAATAGAATTTCAGTGCCCGGCCCCCCGGGGTAACTTCGGGGTTGCCAAACATAACGCCGACTTTTTCTCGAATTTGGTTGGTAAATACCACCGTGGTCCTGGACTTGCTGATGGCCCCCGTCAATTTTCTAAGGGCTTGTGACATTAGTCTTGCCTGCAGGCCAACGTGGGAATCACCCATCTCACCTTCCAACTCTGCTCTGGGCACCAACGCGGCTACCGAGTCTATAACCACCACATCTACGGCACCACTTCTAACCAAGGCTTCTGCAATTTCCAGCGCTTGTTCTGCATTATCAGGCTGAGAGATCAACAAATTCTCAACATCCACACCGAGACGTTTCGCATATACCGGATCTTGAGCATGCTCTACATCAATAAAGGCGGCAATGCCACCGGCTCTTTGAGCCTCGGCCATAATATGCAAAGCTAAAGTGGTTTTACCGGAAGATTCCGGCCCAAATATTTCAATTACACGCCCCCTGGGTACTCCGCCTACTCCCAAAGCCAAATCCAAAGCAAGAGAGCCTGTGGGAATAGCTTGTATATCTGAGGCATTGACTTCCCCAAGCCGCATAACTGAACCTTTGCCAAACTGCTTTTCTATTTGATTTAAAGCCATGTCCAAAGCCTTAAGCTTTTCTGACATGCGCCCACTCCTTTCAATCGACCTTGCGGTTGTGCCAAACAGTTGTTCGCACTTGTGAGTATATCATATTTGCCTATAAAGGACAACCGGTGATCAAGACATTGATCCAGCTATATCCTGGTCTGGTCACAACTTGGGTTAGGCACTGCTGCTACAATTCTCCACGGATTATGTCAATCCTTTTTTGGCTTCACAGCACAGCCGCAAAGGTAAGTCAGTCAAGATCCTAATTGCCCAGTGAAAGCAGATGCCGCCGCACCAGATCCAATGCTGCCAAAGCGGCTCGCTCCTTTATTTGCAGACGATCGCCGCTGAACACCCGTTTGTCTACAATTTCTTTTTCCGATGAACTTAAACTGAAATATACTAACCCCACAGGCTTTGCGGATGTTCCGCCTCCGGGTCCTGCTATCCCTGTAATACCAAGCCCTATATCAGTGCCGGCCCACTGTCTTACCCCTAAAGCCATAGCTTTGGCAGTTTGTTCACTGACCGCCCCATAGTCTTCGATCAGACGGGGATCCACCCCCAAAACCGTTTCTTTAGCCAAGTTGCTGTAGGTAACGGCTCCCTGCATGTAATAATCTGAACTGCCCGGTACATTAGTCAACAAATTTGAAATCAATCCACCGGTACAAGATTCCGCTACTGCGATTGTCTGTCCTTTGTTGATCAGCAGGTTGCCCACCACTGTTTCCATTCCTGCCTCTCCATAACCATAGAAATACTCGCCGATCCGCCCCAGCAATTCCTTTTCTACAGGGGCAATAAGACTTTCAGCTGTTTCTTGAGTATCGGCTTTAGCCGTGATCCGCACTCTCACCTCACCACTGCCGGCATAAGGCGCGATAGTGGGGTTGCTTTGTGTCACCAACAAATCTTTGATAAGCTCCTCCAGCCTAGATTCACCAAGACCATAGAATCTGAGGATTTGCGAAAAAATGATCCCATTGGCTCCTGCAGCCTTGTTTGCGATGTATGGTATTACCGAATCTCGCATAATTGCCTTAAGCTCAACCGGTACGCCAGGGAGCATAATCAGTGCTTTCCCATCTTGCGTCTCCACAAGCACACCGGGGGCAGTTCCCTTGGGGTTGTGCAGCGCTTGGGAACCTTCAGGCAGATAGGCCTGGCGTTTATTATTTTGTGACATTGCCGCATGCATGCGTTGAAAGCGGGCTTCGATTGATTTTAAAGCCTTGGGGCAAAGCACCAAATCCCGGCCAAGGGCTTCTGCGGCAGCCTCTTTGGTCAAATCATCTGAGGTAGGGCCAAGACCTCCTGAAGTGATGACTATGTCAGCTCTTGTAAAAGCGTTTTGGATGAGCCTTGCAATTCGCTGTTGGTTATCCCCAACTTTAGTCACATAAAAAAGATCAACTCCAATGGCCGCCAGCTCTTCAGCGAGGTAGTTGGAATTTGTGTCGACAATTTCCCCCAAAAGCAGTTCTGTGCCCACCATAATCAGTTCTGCAATCATTTTAAGGTCGCACCATTTCGATGTTATACGACCTTTCACCTCCAAAACAGAGAAATTAATCAATAAAACGCTCTGTATCGCTTAATTCTTTACACATTTTATATGTCCTCTATGATTCCGGAACCATTGGAAATCCCTTTGAGCTTGACTCTGTAAAAGGCAGTGATATAATACAGAAGGTTCACGGGACAAATCAACACATAGGTGGGTGATAGATGTCCCTATACTTTGTAATCATGCAATATCTTTACACAAAATTGCTGCAACCGTCTGGGGGGTGTTCAATATGACCTGTCCTAAGCGGGGTATACAAATCAGCCCAAGTCGCTGTCTGACTTGTGAATTTTTTGGCGGCTACCACAACCAAGGAGTATTATGTTACAAAGCCAAACGCAGGCTTGCCTTTGACTTTAGGAAGAAGCCGCTGCCTAAATTTGCTTCCCTATGGCAGGAAGACTGAAGAACATACTTTTGCGGAATACCCTTACATCGAGTTTCGATGAAAGGGTATTTTTATCGTCTTTGGGTAAAATATTATTAGGTTTGGAGGTGAGCCCAGATGAGCAATGAAGCAGTTAAGCTGTACCGCATCGCATCCCACTGCTCTGAGTATACACCTGTCTCAGATGCTCAAGGATACGGCATATCTTGGCTCAATAGTAGTGTAGACGATGACGATAGCCGCTGTGACTTATGCATATATTGGCGGGAGGGCAAATGCTCCATCTACAAGAGTCGCACAAAGTTTCACTAGGCTGTAATCTTAGTTTGGCTGACAAGCTGCTGCTTAATTTCCACCAATTCAACAACTGTAGTTCCTTTCAAAACCTCAAGCATAGCATCTTGGGCCCTGATCCATACTCCTCTTAACGGACAGTGAGGACGATTCTCGCATGGCGGAGTATCATCCATTAAACATCGGGTAATAGCAATGGGGCCCTCTACGGTCTCGATAATGTCCAGTACTGAGAGTTCATGGAGATCTGTGATAGCGCGGACACCACCACCGGGACCCCGCATCCCCTCTACCCAACCTGCTTTACTTAAAATTGAAATGATCTGTGGCACGAATGTTCTTGGTATACCCTGTCTATCTGCAATTTCCCGTGCTGTAACATAACAATCTTCCGGTTGAGTGGCCAGATCGATCAAAATAGTTACAGCATACTCAGCCTTTTTAGTTATTTCCATGAGATTAGCGACTTTAAGCCGCGCACACTTAACAACGCACAGCTAAGCCGCTTCACCCCCTTCCCGTTTATATCAACGTCATATTAATTGACGCAACATGATTGTGATAAGTAACACACTACGTTTGTTACTATTATCACATTCTCAAGACGAACAGTCAACCATGGAAGAAATACAAATGATTGGGGGTAAAATTGCGACTTAACCGGCCATTAACTCTCTAAATCGATTTCCATCAAGTTTTTCGTGGTAAAGCAGTTCTTTAACTAAAGAGTCGATAACCTTTTCAGCATTTTGTAAAAGCTGCAGTACCCGTTCTTCCTGCTGTTTGATTATTGAGCGTACTTCCTGATCAACCTCACTTGCCCCTACATGCTCTTTGCTGACAATTCCCAATGATGATATACCGCTGTATATGAGTCTTTCTGCCAGCTCACAAGCCTTTTGGAAGTCATCTTGCGACCCGGTGCTGCGGCTGCCGAAGATCATTTCTTCCATGACGGCACCGCCTAAAGCGATGGCAATCTGATCAAGCAGCTGTTCTTTAGTGTAAATGTAGTGATCGCCATCAGGGGCCTGGCGCATGTACCCTAAGGCTTGCCCCCGGGGGGTGACTGTTATCGAAGAAACCGAACCTGTCCGCAGACTCTCACTTACCAATGCGTGACCGGTTTCATGATAAGCAACACGTCGGCGCTCTTCTGTGGAAGGCTTGCGATCTTGACGCTCACCAAGCATGATCTTTTCCATCGCCTCCCGCATATCTTCGTTTTCAATTTTCCTGCTCTTGCGCCTCAGCGCGTGGATAGCGGCCTCGTTAAGCAGGCTTTCCAAATGGGCTCCGGAAAAGCCAAACGACTCTTGTGCAATCTTTCTAAGATCAACGTCAGACGCGAGAGGCTTGTTGCGGGCGTGGATATTAAGAATATGCAGCCTGCCGGCCTTATCCGGTAAATCCACCCGCACTATCCGATCAAAACGCCCGGGGCGAATTAAGGCTTGATCCAGCAGATCAGGCCGGTTTGTGGCGCCAACAACCAATATACTGGGCTCAACATCCCCGTTGATCCCGTCCATCTCCACCAACAGTTGATTCAATGTTTGATCATATTCAAGGTGGCTGCTGTGGCGGCCCCTTTTGCCGCCCATCACCTCAATTTCATCGATGAAAATAAGTGCGCTCTTTTTTCCTTGTTGAATTGCCGCTTGTCGGGCTTTATTGAACAACCTGCGCACGCGCTGGGCTCCAACACCGGCATACATCTCTATAAATGATGAACCGCTGGTAGCTATGAAAACCGCATCGGTAAAACTGGCAGCGGCTTTAGCTAAAAGTGTCTTACCTGTTCCTGGAGGGCCAACCATCAAAATGCCCCTTAAAGGTCTTATACCGAGTTTTCGGCAATTTTCCCGATTGTTTACAAACTCCAAAGCCTCCAACAGTTCACGTTTAGCGGACTCTTGCCCACCGATATCATCAAAACCGACTTTCATCTCACCGGAATTTGCCCCATCCAATGCTACTGTCTCAAGTTTGCCATCTTTTGCAAGACGTCCATCCACAATCAGGTACAACAAAATCGCCAAGCTTGCCAAAATAGCTACAGGGGTGATATTTATTCCCCACAACCCTAAAGCAATAGTCAAGGCTAAGCCAGTACCTATAGCGATTTCTTTCCAAAAGATTCCCACGGCCTAGCCCTCCTGTTCTAAACTTCCTCGGAACAATTCAGGTAGATCTGTTAAAGTGCTGTCCCGGGAAAACACTTGGTAAAGATGCTCCTGTTCCCAATGCATCTCAAGGAAGATGAATTCTTTGTCCACCCAGATTTCGTGCTGTGTTATATCTTCAGCATCCAAAACCGTATTGACTGCGGCAACCATAGCGGGAAAATCACCGACTGCCATCCCCCAAGCAATATAGTAGTGAATGTCATACAAGGCAGCCGATAAAACAGGTCCCCGCTCATCTTTTAATTCGATGCGGTGATGTGGAATCCCAAACGTCTTAGCCAATACAAGGATCTTGTCATAAGTCGATTTAAGCCCACCCTTTGGACCAAAATGGATCATTAAGCTTAAACCTTCGGACTTTGCCTCAACTTTGACATCTTTTACTCCGGGTAAGTCGACAAACTGTGCCTCAATATTGTTTAATGATTTGGGCCGTAAAATAAAATGCTGGCCGAGCAGCAGCAGGGCCAGGGTCAGAAGAAATACAATTAATATTACATGCAGTTTTAGTTTCCCCATTAGAGCCCCTCCCACGCCATTATAGCATGGGAGAGACTGCTATCGAAATGTAATACCTACCAAGAAGGGTGCAACTCGGAAAACCCAATCTCAGGCCTCGTGGAAAAGTTTTCTAGCTTTGTGGAAATAATCAAGGCCAGAAATAATGGTTACTGTTGTTGCTAAACCTATAAGAAAATCACCTACAGGCCAATTTAAAATCAGTGCCACAATAGCCACCATCTGCAGTGCGGTTTTGACTTTACCGAAGTTGCTGGCAGCAATCATAATTCCATCTATGGCAGCTATGATTCTCAATCCCGACACCGCAAATTCTCTACCCACTATGATAATAGCAACCCAAGACGATACCTGGCCAAGTTCAACTAAAGTAAATAAAGCAGCTGTGATTAAGAGTTTGTCAGCTAAAGGATCAACTAATTGGCCAAAACGGGTAACTTCTTGGCGAACACGGGCCGCATACCCATCAAGAGTATCGGTTAAAGCGGCAATAGCAAAAATAATCGCCGCTAGTGTACGGCCGTATGGATTAGAACTCGCCATTAACAACATAAAAACAGGAATCAAAAGTATTCTCACAAAGGTTATACTGGTGGCTAAAGTTATCCGCTTCATGGTGACATCCCCTATTCCACGATTTCCCCTACTAGATCATAATCATAAGCTTCTTTGATACGAACTTTGGCAAACGTACCAGCTGGCAGATGCCGGTTGCCAATATAGATATTACCGTCAACATCCGGTGCTTGGTATTGGGAGCGAGCCACCAGCACCAAATCGGTTTCCTCAGATGGCCCATCGATTACAACTTCATAAGTTTCACCTATACGGCTGCTGTTTTTACTCCTGGAAATTTCTTTTTGAAGTGCCATAGCCTGTTCATATCGTTTCAGTTTAATGTCTTCCGGGATTTGGTCCGGTAAAGCGGCAGCCGGAGTTCCTTCTTCTTGTGAGTAGGGGAAAATGCCGACATGATCAAACTGTATTTCTGCTAGAAAGGCTAAAAGTTTTTCAAAATCTGCTTGGGTTTCTCCGGGATATCCTACAATGAACGTGCTACGCAGAGCAATGTCCGGCATTGCGTCCCTAAGATTCTCAATCAACTGTCTTTGCACCATTTCCACTGGTCCTCTACCCATGCGCTTTAAAACATCGTTTGCAGCATGCTGAAGCGGCAAATCGACATAACGGCAGATTTTGGGATTTTCGGCAAAGGCTTGAACGAGCTCCGGTGAAAATGTCGTAGGATATGTGTACAACACCCGCAGCCAATGGATATTGGGTATTTTCCCAAGCTCCCAGAGCAGTTGGGGAAGTTGGGGGGCTTTTGGCAAATCTTTGCCATAGGCACTTGTGTCTTGGGCAACCAAAATCAGTTCCTTAACACCTTGATCGGCGAGCTTTTTAGCTTCATTTACAATGCTTGCCTGTGTTCGGCTTTTGAAAGGCCCACGCAGTGCCGGAATCACACAGTACGCACAGCGGTGGTCGCATCCTTCGGCTATCTTCAGGTAAGCGCTGTGCCCCACAGTTGTAAGGACTCTGGGGAGCTCTTTTTCGTAAATAAAACCGGGCAGATCCACATACATGGGGCGCAGCTTTTGGACCGCATCCTGCAAAAGCTCCGGAAGCCGATCAAGCTCCCCAGTACCGAGCATACCATCAATTTCCGGAATCGCCTCCATCAGCTCCATGCTGTACCGCTGGCTGAGGCAGCCTGTGACAAGTAAAGTATGACATCGACCTGTCTCCTTATATGCCGCCATTTCTAAGATAGTGTCGATGGATTCTTCTTTTGCGTCCTCTATAAAGCCGCAAGTGTTTATGATGATTACATCGGCCTCTTCCGGAGAAGCCGTAATAAAATACCCGGCACCTTCAAGACTCCCCAACATAATCTCGCTGTCTACAAGATTCTTGGAACAGCCTAAAGACACCATACCTACTTTGGTAGGCTCCATGTTTGCTCACTCATTTCAAGATCAAACCGCTTGTAATACCACGGACAGTAAAGCCATTCTTGTTAATTCTGGTTAGTTCATGGAACTCCTGCCCGGATCTAAGTTAAAACAAAAGTCAGCCCCGGCAGGGATTTTCCTTTACTGACTTGAACACTACTAGAGATCATCACTGGTTAAATTTACTATTCCCGAATATTCTCTTTTTCACAGAAACGGTTCGAAGCTTTTCAAAAAGCCTCGCCTTCGGGGAACGGAGGACGCATTCATGCTTGCAACCCTTATGGTATCACCTTTAGTTGGAATTTTGTTGGCTGTATTGACACCCAAAGACAAAGGGCGTCTGGCTTTTAGGCTGAGTCTGGCCTCTGCCTGCGTACCGCTGGGTTTAAGCATTTTGTTGTGGCCGCCATTTATGTCGGGTTCTATTCTATCTTTGCTGGAAAGCAAGCCCGGAATACCCGTCATTGGCAGCGCCTATATTTTGAAACTTGATGGTCTCAACCTCGTGTTTGTAACCATTGTAGCTTTTTTAGTACTTATCAGCGTTTTAATGTCTGGTTTGGAAAATGATAGCAGACGACGATTTGATGTTTTGCTTTTCTTTTGGGAGACCGCGCTTTTCGGTGCGTTTTTGGCCTGGGATTACCGGTTGTTTATCTTATTTTGGGTGCTTAGTCTAGTACCGATCTACATTTTCTTGAAAATGAACGATCAGGTCCCAAAACATGTCAGCAGACTTTTTATTTGCTTTAGTGCCCTTGGTGCGACTGCATTAGGCACCGGTTTGCATTATTTGTGGCGATCTTTTGAAGTGCCGGTTAGTGCCGGTGAAACCCTCGGAAACTTGATCCCAATTAATTTAGATCCTGCAGCCCAATGGTGGATATTTTTAGCGGTCTTTTTAGGCAGTGCCCTGCGCATGCCCATATTTCCTTTGCACATCTGGCTGCCTACTGTACTTCCTCATTTGCCAAGGGGTGCCGGTATTGTGTTAATTGGCGGTTCCATACCTTTGGGTCTTTACAGCCTTACACGCTTTGCTTTTGCTGTTTTACCCGATGCAGGCATTGCTTTTGCTGTTTTCTTAGCCGCGGTTGGGGTGGTCAACATGCTTTTTGGCTCACTCGCAGCCATAGGGAAGGATCACAGTCTAGGCAAGGCAGGGTACCAGGCTATGGTGTATGTTGGAACAGCCTTAGTAGCGGCAAGTGCTTTAACTACTGCGGGGCTGGCAGCTGCCTTTTTTACCTTGGTTGCTTTAGGACTAGGTGTGGCCTATTCATTGATCTTAAATCCTCTCACCCCGAAAAACTTGGGAGACGAATGGCCTTTAGTGTTTCATATAATTGATGCCGCAAAAGAGCTGCGTCTACCCGGTTTTGCTACTTATGTGGGTATCACTTTGGCTTTCGCAGAACCTGTTGGTGGGCTGTATGCACTGCGCTGCATTGTTTTTGTCACCATCGGTTTTATTGCTATTGACTACGGACGTAAATTAGCTGCACTCATTAAAAAAACACAGCGGACTTCCTTCATCAATTTTGTTAAAGAAACCGGTTTTGTGACCTTAGCGGCAGTTTTAGTTTTAGCCGGTAGTGTTGCCCTGGGCAATATACCTGCTTTAATTATGAATTTAGTGGAACCGGCTGTCCGCCGTCTGATGTCACTTTCTTAGTCAAGTTCCACTGAAATTGTATGCAGCAGTTCTTCAACTACATGCTTGGCAGTCATTCCCCTTAATTGGCTTTCCGGCTGCAAGATCAGCCGGTGGCCAAGAACAGGATGTGCCAACCGTTTAATATCATCAGGTATAGCATAATCACGGCCCCTCAGCGCTGCAAGGGCCTGACCTCCTCTAAAAAGGGCCAAACTGCCGCGAGGGCTTGCCCCAAGCAGAACATCTTTATGCCCGCGGGTGGCTTGAGTAAGCTTTACTGCATATTCCCGTACAGATTCTTCCACATAAACCTCTTTGATCAGTTCCTGCAGTTCAACGAACTTTTCCGGGGTTACAACTGCCTTAACCGACTCAACGGGATGGTTGTGCTGTAGGCGAATCATGATCTCATTTTCTTCAGCCTCAGTTGGATAGCCCAGTGATATTTTAATAAAGAAGCGATCAAGTTGGGCTTCAGGAAGCGGAAAAGTACCTTCGTATTCCACGGGATTTTGTGTTGCCATTACCAAAAAAGGACGAGATAAAGGCCTGGTTTTTCCGTCCACAGTGATTTGGCGCTCTGCCATACACTCCAACAGACTCGATTGTGTTCGGGGTGTAGCCCGATTAATCTCGTCTGCCAACACGATTTGAGCCATTACAGGCCCGGGCTGAAACACAAATCTGCTTTTACCGGGGTCGTAAATAGATACCCCCAGTATATCAGATGGTAAAAGATCCGGTGTACATTGAATGCGATTGAAATCACACCCCAAAGAGGCGGCTGTAGCACGAGCTAAAATCGTTTTCCCAACGCCCGGAACATCCTCGATTAGCACATGACCTTCACTTAAAAGTGCCAGTAAAACCAGCTCCACCACTTCGGACTTCCCAATGATCACCTGATTAACACTGTCTATGATGTTTTGGCCCATTTTTTGGACCACTGTCACATCCGGTCTGCTTTGTTCACCTTGCAGCATCATCGTCTGTTCCACACCCTTTCAAAAACTGCGAATCTTTTCTATCTGCTTCCATCATCTGTTGTTTAAGATGGGCCATGATAATATCCCATAAAGTCTTTGCTGCCAACTTGGTCTCAGTGGAAAAGTCACAAAGACTGTAGCGGGCAAGCAAATATAAATCTGTCAGTTTGTGTATCTCTATTTTGGCCTCGGGAAACGTGCGTCCGATGTGGAGGCCATATTCCAAGGCGGTTTCATTTGCTTTTGGACCGATGCCGTGCTTATCCAAAAAGCCCACCAACTCCACAAAAAGGTGGCGAATATAAAGTGCAGGTGCAGAAGGAGAGCGCCCGGGGCGGGCTGGGATCCCACCTGGAGCAGGAGCTTTTGGTGTTTTTGATAAAATCATGGTGCTTTTATCCATGAGACCCTTGCCCCGGCGCACCGCTAACCGAAACAGCTTTTTAATCACGGCAAACATATTTTTCAGCCACATATAGACGAAAACAGGTAGTCGGGCCAGACCACCAAATCTCTCCCACTCTTTTTGAAAGATGCCCATTAGTACCATACCGATAACCCCAAGCCCAATGCCCAAAACAGCTAAAGTCATGAAGATGGACATGAGGAAGTAGAACAATCCCACAATCTTACTTAACAGATCGCTTTTTCCATCACCAACGGCCATGCTTGCATCATTACCGTGGCTTGGTTGGCTGGAAACCTCTCCTTGGGGTAAAGCAAAGTCCAACCCCCTACCCAACCAAGAGCCCAGGCTCTCTACTGTTTCAGAAAGATTAAAAGGAGAAAGAACAGTAGGAACTGAAACGGCAAACAAAAGCATAAGGACAATAAAACCTGTACTGCTCCAAAGCCACTGTCTGGGAAGCTTTTGCTCGATCCTAATGCCGACTTTTTGCCAAATTACTTGCAGCCGATAAAGATAAACAGAAGCCTGCAGCATCATGCCTGTGAACAAATATCCTAAAACCGCTAGGCTGGTTGCTAAATGCCAATATGGCAGCAATCGCAATCTGTTGGCAAAAGTATCAATTGCTACGGCACTTGCAATACAACAGACCAACCCGTAAAACAAGAAGCGGCGTACAAAATAGCTTACAGCATGGGTGCGTTCACGGGTAACGCGGTATTCCGACAGGAGTGACTCTGCTTCCCAGGAAAAAGTTACTGCCCCTTGGTCTCCTACATCCCGGGCAATGTCACCTAAATAGACAAAGGTTTGCCCATAGCCTCTTGCAAAAAGCCAGGCAGCGGCAGGGAAAAACATGGACCCAAGCATTGATAAATCCCGAAACCAGGCTAAAGAAAGCAATCCATAATTGTCGCCATGACCAGTAAAGTGCAGTAGAATATATGCAAATACCATCACCAAGACAAATTCCAATCCTCGAAGACTTAATGGGGTTCGCATTTTTAGGTGAATCTCCGTGGTATAAACGCTAAACAAGGCAATCCCGCCACTTAAGATAATCAACCAGGCGGGGATTTCAACTGCAGACCAAAACACCATAGAAAATTGCCGGGCAATCGTCAAAAGACTTGTCACAAGGCCTGCTGCCAACAAAGGCATGATGATGCGGTTTAACGGATGTGATGATCCTAAGGCCATTTCCTGCAAGTGACTTTCCGGACGTGCCCCCAAAAGCATCACCTCTTTCTATAAAACCTCAACAGCTGCTAAAACGCTTTTTAACTGATACCTAAAACTCCAAGTTCGGCCTTGCGCACTCGAAATAACTGCAGGGATGAGTCGGTAGACCGATGCAGCAGCTGAGGGTGAACAATGCTGCTGCCTACAACAAAAATCAACACCCGGTATCCTCTGCGGACCAAGGCTTGAGCTGTATCTATGAGCTTGGGAGAATCAGTGGGTACAATAATCAAAAAGACAGCGCCCCAAGGCAGATAGCCGGCTTCTTGTGTGAGCAGTGAAGAGAACTCATCCCCTGAGTAATACTGGAGTCTGGCTAATGCCTCAAGCACACTCATAAGCTGTGCCATCCCTTTGCGGGGAGCCAGCCTAATAGAGGTGCCGGATTTTTTTGCCCCGTTGGTGCCTGTAAACGTGTTCCCCGCTCCAGTTTGCTGCTTTTCCCCAAGATAGCGCTCTTCTTTTATATCGCCATTAGTGACAAGTCCAAAGGATTCTTCTTTTTGGGCCAAATGATTGCCTAGACTGGCAGCAGTCTCAATGGCAAGTTCACTATCTAGGTAGAGAGTACCGACAGTATAGTCGTCTGCATTCAAATTTAGGCAAATAACGGTATCAACCGCAACCGTGTGCTGGAACTGTTTCACCTGCAGCTCGCCCGTGCGGGCAGTGAGTTTCCAATGGATGGACTGCTTTTGATCCCCGGCTTGATAAGGTCGCACTCCGGCTAAGCGGGAATGATCGAGGAAAATAGGCATACAGGTTTGAATATTTCCGTGGGGCAACCGGGAAGGCAGACCGAGATCAACTAATTCATATATCCGTGGATATACAACAATATTGTGGTATGAGGGTACAGAGGTGGAAAACTGATGCAGCCCCAAGGGCTCTCCTACAGACACATCTAAAGGACCTGTAGTAAAAAAACCGCGGCCTGATGCAATTATAGAGTAACTGATTTTTTCTGTTGCAAAAGGCCCCAAAGAAATCACCCAGCGCCTGGCTCGGCCGCCTTCCAAGGCCAAAGGCAGATGATCATGCCCGGAAAGCCAGGCTAAGGGCAAAATAGTGCCATTTTCAAACGTAATGGACACCCTACCTATCTCACCGGGGAAAAGCCTAGTGCTTTCAGAAGTCCTAGTGATTTTTACATTCCGAAAGGCATGATCGAGTACTTTACCTCCGCCCCAGTAAACTATCGCCAGTGAGACAAACACTAAGTAAATTGGTTTTGCCGGGAAAAATGGTATGAGAAGCAAGCACAGCCACAGATAAAGCTTCCACCAATTCAAAAAACACACCTCTTTCCAGACTTCACCAAATAATTCTATTGATATGGGCGAAATCCTGTTTGGCATTGAAAATTCCATTCTGGTTTAGTTAAGCGAAAAGCTCTTTTTATAGATGCAAGTTGGTTTGGATGTAAATAAGTCCACTCCATCATCAATTTTGTTCCATTTGTGTCGTTCGTAATAGCCGTGATGGTCTTGTAGTCAAATAAACTGTTTCAGACCCCATTTGCCAGGCTGACTACTCGGCGTGTTCCAGAAGCAAACCACCATATCCAAGCCCCCGCTTATCCTCTTGAACGAACAAACAGGCCACCCACGGATATAGATCATGGCGGCTGATGAAGTCATTAGTGATGAGACGACAGTTCGCAATGACTTTAAAATTTGTTGAGTTGGATAGAGGACCGCAGGGTATTACATTCTTTTGGCGGAATACTAGATCAAGGAGGAATTTGACTATGCGAGGCGTACTTACCCGCCAAGACCGTGCTTTGTCACAGGCGGAAGCAGTTAAGATCATCCAATCTGCAGATTATGGGGTGCTTGCTACAGTGGATGCCATCGGCAGGCCGTGTACTGCAGCTTTAAACCATGTCCTAATCAATGATAATAAAATTGTGTTTCACGGCAGCCTGCAGGGAGAGAAAATTGAAAATATCAAGTTGAATCCCCATGTTTCATTTTTCGTCGTCGGGGAGGCGGAAGTAATCCCCAAGGAATTTTCAACCACATATACTTCAGCTGTGGCCCACGGCAAAGCCGCGTTGGTCGAAGATACCGCCAAAAAACGCAGATACTTAGATGCTTTCGTGGCGCGCTTTGTCAGCGACAGCGTGTCTAAAGACAGCCGCATCAGCTACATAGAACAGGGTTTCCCCAGTGTTGCAGTGATCGAGATGACAGTTGAGCATTTGACGGGAAAGGCGCGGGTATAGGGTGTGATAACTCGGTGTAGATAAAAAATCCCCACCCGGAAATACGTTTCCGGTGGGGATTTTGTCTGGTGGACCCGAAGGGACTCGAACCCTCGACCTCAGCGTTGCGAACGCCGCGCTCTCCCAACTGAGCTACAGGCCCAGAACACCTTAATTATATTTCAGCTGTTGTCCATTGTCCAGTACAATTTAGCACTTAATGGCGCTTTGCATTGTCCTTTATAATTCACTAAGAGAACGGATAAACTACTACCCGACTCTAAAACCGCCTCGTATTTGGGGGGATCAATTTGGAGATTCGGATTACTGTTCCCATTTTGAAAAACACCAGGCGAGCCCTACTTGACGCACCTAAGTTTGAATCCTTCCACGATCCGGTAGAGATCAATGATGCTTTCAGAGTGCATTTTAGCAAAAGCGGTCTTGCAACACTGCTCCACAGCATGCGCTATAAACCCAACGCATCTTGGGCGTGGCATCGTCTTTGCCGCGAGGCAGAAGATTTAACTCGCACCCACGCTGTCTCCCGATTGCTGTGTTTAACTCACCTGTCCACCCACTGGGAAAGAGTGGGCGTAGTACCTTATTCCCACCAGTTAGCTACAGCGCACCGGGTCATCGAGGAAATGCGGGGACGCGCCATCTTGGCAGACGAGGTGGGGTTGGGTAAAACCATAGAAGCTGGGATGATTCTTAAAGAATATATGCTGAGAGGCCTTGTGAGAAGGACTTTGATTTTGACTCCGGCCTCTTTGAGCAGGCAGTGGTTTTATGAAATGCGGGAGAAATTCCGCATCCCCGTTGTCATGCAGCGCAGCCAGTATGACTGGTTGCGCCATGAATGCATAGTTGCGTCTATAGACACAGCAAAGCGCCAACCCCATGCCGCAGAAATTCTCTCCCAGGATTGGGATATGTTGATTGTAGATGAAGCCCATCGGCTGAAGAATTCACGCACACAAAACTGGCAATTCATCAACTCTATATCCAAAAAGTACTTCCTTATGCTTACAGCAACACCGGTACAAAATGATCTTAAGGAACTGTACAACCTGATCACCTTACTAAAGCCGGGCCAGCTGGGCACATATCGGGATTTTAAACAGAGGTTCGTGCAGGATAAACGCACACCTAAAGACTCAAAACAACTTCAAAATTTGTTGAGTCAAGTCATGATTAGAAACCGACGCGGTAAAGGCACTATTGAGTTCACAAAACGCATTGTTCATCCGGTTGCTGTCACGTTAACTGAGCAAGAACAGCAGTTTTACAGAATGCTTCATAATTTTGTCCGCACAAAGATGCAGACATCACTTGCGTTAAAACGCACCATTTTGCCTTATATTACTCTGCTTCGGGAGGCTTGCAGCAGCTCTTGGGCTGCTGCTTTAACCTTAAAAAAACTGGCTGAAAAGGCTGGGCCCGATTCGAAAGATTTGCTATCTCTTTTAGAGATGGCCGTAAACATTGAGATAAGCGCTAAAATTGAATGCCTTTTAAAGATTCTGGGTGAATATGGTCACGAAAAAGTCATTGTATTTACTGAATATAGGGGTACTCAGGCATTTATCAAAAGACATCTTGAGGAAGCAGGCCTTGCCACCGTTAATTTTGATGGCAGTCTTTCGGCCGGTCGCAAGGAGTTTACTAAATTTCTATTCAGCCGCTATGGTGACGTAATGATCAGCACAGAGGCAGGGGCAGAAGGGTTGAATCTGCAGTACTGCAACAAAGTAGTGAACTTCGATCTACCCTGGAACCCAATGCGCCTTGAGCAAAGAATTGGCAGAGTACACCGATTGGGTCAAACTCAAGATGTCTTAGTTTTTAACCTGGCCACAGCGGGAACAATTGAAGAACATATTTTGAAACTGCTTCATGAAAAAATCAATATGTTTGAAATGGTCGTTGGGGAGCTGGACGCCATCCTCAGCCAGTTTGGAGCGAGCGGCTCCCTCGAAAGTCGTGTAATTGACATCTTAACAAAAGCTGATTCTGAGGAAGAACTGCGGCATGAATTTGATGAATTGGGTGATGATATTCTCAAGGCAAGACAACTGCCAAGTGAGGTCGGTATCTTTGAGTTATATCCCTAGTGTTTTGTCAAACGATCGGCCGGCAGAGACACCGGTGGAATCCCTAACAGATCTTAGTATAAAAGAGCCCACTCCGGCCGCTCTTAAGGGATTTCAAAAGTTTTTAGAGATTTTCTGCCAATACATGAAAATGAAGCTGGAGTGGCTGTGTCCGAACCTGGCATTGCTGCATTTAAGTAACGAAGCAGCCAGTCTGCTCGAGGGACGCCGCATTCCGGGCTACACGTGCAAACTAGCCTTGTCACCTCAAACAGCCGCAAAACACCCCGATGCGGCCTTGTTTATGCCGGGAAGTTACCACTGGGATCGCATATTGGAGATCGTTCGTGAAAAAGCCAGCAACTGCAGCAAGTACGTGGTTGAGATCACGGCCTTAGGTAAAGCAGTCTCCCTTCCCGAGACAGACGGCGGATTGTTAGTCTATGAGCCGCATTTATTGATACATTGGTGTTTAAACTACGTTACCGGCAATGTGAGCCAACAGCGCAACTTGGATTTAGCCATTAATCTCATCAGCGGGGATCTTTTCTACGGCTATTTTCAAAGTTTATTGGCTTGTCAACTGGAAGAAACTCCACTGCCTCACATACCCAAAACACGTGCAAAAATCAGTTACAAGAAAGCGTACGATTTTATGCTGCAAGAACTCAACTATATGCTGTCCAATGAAAGCAGCGCCTGGGCAAAGCCGGCACAAGCACACCTGGAATTGGAACTAACGGCTTTAGCAAAATACTATGCCGGGCAAAGCACGGAGGAATCATCCTTCAACAAATCACAGTGGGAATATGACAAAAGCCGCCGGGAGCTGAAGCAGCGCTTAGCACCTAGGGTGATGGCAAGTCCCTTTGCAACGGCTTTAATCTATGCCCCTATCATCACATATGAGATGGATTTTGACGGTGAAGTGCTTGCACTCAGATTTGATCCTGTTACAGGGCAATCCTTAGGTTAAAATGCACTAGCTGTAGATATATTAAAGTCCCTGCACACCCGTGTGTTCAAGCCTTTCTACCAGCTCATGGGCTACCTGCCAAATATCCCCGGCACCCATAGTGATAACTAAATCGTCATTTTCCAAAACCGGCTCAAGTCGTTCACTGATCTGTTCCTTATCACCTATGAACATCACCCGGTCCTCGCCAATATCTTCCGCAACCAATTTAGCCAGGCGTTTGGCTGTGATCCCGGGCAGCGGAACTTCCGGTGGTGGTGCATAAATATCGGTGATCACCGCTATGTCTGCTTCCTTAAATGATTGGCTGAATTCATGCATAAAAAGTTTGGTGCGGCTGTAGCGCTGAGGCTGGAAAATCGCAATTACTCTGCGGTTAAACCCGGTTTTAGCTGCCTTTAAAGCGTTTTTGATTTCTGTGGGATGGTGTGCATAATCATCGTAAACTAAAACGCCTTTGGCCGTACCTATCCACTCAAAGCGGCGATGAGCACCATGAAAACCGCCCAGCGCACGGAAAATTTCACTGTACTCAAGTCCGGCAGAGCGGGCTACAGCTATGGCAGCCAACGCATTTTCTACATTGTATCTACCCGGAACAGAAATACAGCATTCACCAAGACACTCACCATTAAAATACACGTAAAAGCATGCTGTGGATTCCACCAGTTTAATCTCTTCCGCTCGGTAACCATCAACATTGGTTGCTGTATTGATACTGTCTTTAAAGCCAACATCCCCATTTGCTTGATCTAAACCATAAACGATCACAGAGATTTTGTTTTCCAGCGCCTTGATCTCATCTTCTAAAATCTTATACGCATCTCGGGATATGATCAGAACCCCGCCCGCTTTGATATTGCCTAAAAAACTTTTATAACTTGCCACTAGGCGACCGGCTCTACCCCCGAAGTTCTCTAGATGATCTGCCTCCACACTGGTTATGACAGCAATGTGGGGGAAATATCTCAGAAATGATGCATCACTCTCATCGGCTTCAGCCACAACGTAATGTCCTTCACCCCATCTGGCATGAACACACTGGTTCTGCATCTCACCACCGGCCAATACCGTTGGATCAACCTCCAACTTAGTCAATATATGGGCAATCATGCCGGTAATGGTGGTCTTGCCGTGGGCTCCGGCAACAGCTATGCCCAATTTGTCATTGAGCAAGCGTGCAAGCATTTCCGAACGGTGCAAAATCGGTATATTTTGTTTACCCGCAGCAAGCAGTTCCGGGTTATGTTTTGGTATTGCAGATGAATAAACGATTAAATCCGCACCTTCAATGTGCGAGGCTTCATGGCCCACAAAAACCCCGGCTCCCTCTTGCTGCAGTCGATGGAGTGTCTCTGAATCTTTTAAATCGGAGCCGCTAACCTTATGCCCCATTTCGAGGAGCACGGTAGCAATGGCACTCATGCCCACTCCCCCGATTCCAATCATATGAATATGCTCTGCCATGGTAGGAGCACCTCCCGTGCTGGCTTGGTAATGTATTAATAGAATCACTGATAAATGTATAAGCCCAGGAACTTCAATTCGACATATAGATCGGGGGCCCTGCCTGTCTCTACGACTGGTTAGCAAAAAAACGCCCACCCCTATAAATAGTATTGCCGGGAGTGGGTCAAATTACCTAATTACCCTGCCTGATCAAAGAGGTCTAGTGAAATTTATGGTGTAGTCGTAGGCACCACAAACATGCCGCTCCTGGCTTGCTCCAACAATACCGCTGCTACAACATCGGCCAGTAACCGGGCCGAGGCCTTTGCCTCCTGCAGGTTGTTGCCGTGATAATCCCCCAAATAAGCCGTCAAAGTGTTGTCATGGAGGCTTCCATTAAGATTGCGGTGCTGAACCTTGATACCCCTACTTACACCGGCGTACATAGCATCGAGCCGTGCTTTTGCAGTTTCCGCGAATGCTGTGTTGTTTTCCCGATTGGGATTAGCCACATCCCCTATTACAAATAGAATTTTCCCGACTCTTTGCCCGGAAATCAAGGCTGTTGTGTAATCTTTGTCTTTATTTTTGGGAAGACCATCACGGTGGATATCTATTACCGCCTGCACATTTGAATATTCGTTCAGAGCCTTTGCCACTGCGTCGCCCGCCATGCGAAACGCCGCGCTGTATTCAGGAATATCGTAAGTACCTTTTAAGTGAATGGCTTTAATTCCTTTTTCGCTAATAGCTTGGCAAAACTCAGCACCCACATCCAATATTTCGCCCTTTCCATTTTTAGCATGGCTGTCTTTTGGTGCAAAGTTTTCACTTCCGTGGGCATGGTAAACCAAAACAGTGACCGGCTCCCCCTTGTCTTGTACACTTGTCTCATCGGGTTTACTGGCGACGGGTATTAGTTCTCCACCGCCGCTTGTTATCTGCCCCGGTGCTAATGTTGGTTGTTCCGGTGCGTACAAACCAAGATACTGTGCGCCTGCTGCCGCCACCACAACTAAAGCAATAAGAATAAACAAAAGACCTGGTCCATTTGTTTGACGGGTTCTTCTAGTGACTCTTCGTGCCAAGCCCATCAACCCCCTTCCGCCATAATAGATATTCCGGACTTCAGCAATATATGCCCAAAGTCAACTATTTGGAGAAGGGATTCGAATTCAGTCCGCGTCCTCTTGAGTGAAAATCCGTGTTATGACGCCTTTGCCGGCCGGCCCCAGCTCTTGTCCGTTGAAGATAAGGTCCACTACATCCGCATTGCCAAACCGTGCTTTAATCTCTTCAAAACCGGTCCAAGCATACTGTTCGCCTGCTTCCACTGTTTTAGAAAACTCTACATTCCCATCGCTGTGTACTTCAATCCAACATCTGCCGTTGGCCCTGATTTCCAATACCATAGGTAGCGTCAGTTCACTTTCCACTGACACAGGCGGCTGTTCTTGCTCTCTAGATAGACGGTGTAGATTATCACTGGGCACTATCACCGAAGGTACGAGATCCGACCCATCAGGATATTCGGTGTGCGGTTCATCATCTAGATCCAAAACTTCATCGAAATTCGCGTCAGCTTCAACAGCATCAGGAGTATCAGGCGGTAGGAGCCCTTCTTGAGCAGATTGTACAACCTCTTCTGCTTCTGACAATTCCGCCTCCAACTCTATATCTGGACCATCTAAATACGCACCTTTAAATTCATCTACAGCATCCCTACTGCTGTCTTCCACTTCGGTGTCCGTTATCCAATTCTCTGCCCACTCCATGTCTTCCTGATCATGCGGTAAAAAAGACCCATCACTTGTTTTGTCCAATATTTCTGGCAGTGCTTCGTCCATATCATTTGCGTTGTCCGGCTCTATGCTGCTTTCATAACCGTCCAATGTGTCCTCCACTGATTGGATCGGCCCTTGTGAGAAAGGTTGTTTCCAAGTCAAATATACATAGGCTCCCAAGGCGACTATCAAAACAACAAAGACAAACGCTACCTTGGATAATTTGCGCCGCCGTACTTTCTTGCCAGTGGCTTTATCGCCCAATTGAAAAATGCCACCATCTGTCTCCAATTCCTTAGAACGGGTGAATACACCGACAGACGGTCCTTGGCTGAGCTCTTTGCTGCCCCGCATATCCCGCCAGTATTTATATTCATGGGCAAAGTCTTCACCGGATAGCCCGAGATAATTTGCATAACTCCGCAAAAAACCAGTTGCATAGGCAGCACCCGGTAATTCTTCCCACTGTCCGGTCTCCATTGCAATAAGATAATGCATGCGGATTTTTAAGTCCCGCTCGACACGATCTAAGGTGATGCTTTGTTTGAGCCGGGCCTCCTCCAGCATCTTTCCTACTTCAGTCACCTTTACCCCCTCTTTCATGCTCAATCTACATGCCCGATAATTTAAAACTATCCATTATCCTGGCTGCCTTCGTAGTGATCGATTAAAACTTCTCGGGGCTTGCTGCCTTGATGTGGACCAACGATTCCTTTAAGTTCCATTGTGTCTATCAGCCTTGCTGCTCGTGAATACCCTATGCGAAACCTGCGCTGGAGCATAGAGATGGATGCTTGACCTGAATCAATAATCAGCTGTACAGCGTCATCAAAAAGCTCATCATCGACAATTACCTCATTGTCAACAGTCTCCTGCTCCTCGATAATGTCAGCAACTGCAGTCTCTTTTGGGTCAGCTTGCTTTTTCCAAAACTCAACTATTTTGGCAATATCCTTTTCTTGAATAAAGGCCCCTTGTGCTCTGAGGGCTTTCGGGGCGCCACTGGGGTAGTAAAGCATGTCTCCTTTACCTAAAAGGCGCTCAGCACCGGCCATATCCAAAATGGTGCGGGAATCAACTTGGGATGATACAGCAAAGGCTAATCTTGAGGGAATATTGGCTTTAATCAATCCAGTAATCACGTCCACCGAAGGCCGCTGGGTAGCGATAATTAGATACATGCCGGCGGCTCGGGCCATTTGTGCTAGTCGGCATATAGCGTCTTCTACATCTGCTGCGGCCACCAACATTAGGTCTGCCAACTCATCGATGATAATCACTATATAAGGCAGTTGCTCATCTTTTGTGCTATCTTCTTTGGAATGATTTTCATGTACCCAATCATTGTAGGCTTGTATATTGCGGGCACCCGACTCAGCAAACAATTCATAACGGCGTTCCATTTCCCTAACTGCCCAGCGCAGTGCCGTAGCGGCTTTCTTAGGATCAATCACCACCGGTGACACTAAATGCGGTATACCGTTATAGACGCCGAGCTCCACACGTTTAGGATCTATTAAAAGGAGTTGGACCTCTTCCGGAGATGATTTGTAGAGAAAGCTTGCGATCATGACATTTAGACAAATACTCTTACCGGAACCGGTTGCCCCCGCAACCAAAAGGTGGGGAAGTTTTGCTAAATCAGCTACAACTGTTTTTCCTGCAATGTCTTTTCCCAAGGCCATAGCCACCCGGGAAGGATGAGATTGAAACTCCTTACTGCCAAGGACTTCTTGGATAAACACCGTACTTGCTTCCTTGTTGGGCACTTCCACTCCTACAACAGACTTGCCGGGAACCGGTGCTTCTATGCGCACGTCAGCCGCTGCCAATGCCAAAGCTAAATCATCTGCCAATGACACAATGCGGCTCACTTTGACTCCGGCCGGTGGCTGTATCTCATAACGGGTCACTGTTGGCCCTTGGCAAACATCAACCACACGCCCATCTATCCCAAAACTCGCCAAAGTTTCTTCTAATAGCTCCCGTTCCTCGGCAGTATCGGTATTTTTAACCTGACGGCGGCGTATGGGTCCCAGCAAATCCGCACCCGGCATAGAGAACGGATCAACCTTTCGAGGCACCACTGAAGGCATAACAACCACTTCATCCGCCTTTGCGTCATTTTCAGCGACTTGTGGCTTTTCCTCCCCGGCGGCGGCTACCTCCCCCAGCGTAGTTTCAGCCGCTTGCCTCTCCCGCCGGACTTTCCTTTTAGCAGGCCTATTTTGAGCCGATTTTCGTCTGCGAGTACTGCTTGCTTTAAGATCTGAATGCCACGAGCCCACCAACGAATAGGCTTTACGTAAAAGCCCTGCAACATACTGTCCCGGCTTTAAGGCATTCCCGGCCAGCCATTTGACACCCCTACCTATATTTTTAAAAAGTGGAACTTCAAAAAGCAAGATTACGGCAATCAACGCACAAGTGATACTAAGAACATAGGTCCCTCCAAGGCCCAAAGCTCTCAGACTCAGGGCAGTCAACAACTGGCCGATTGCACCTGCTCCCTGCGGCCGTGTCGCACCGGGACCAAGGCGCTGAACATAAGACACTGCCACTATATCTGTAGTTTGTAAATGAACCTGAATTAAAATAACCCCAATAAGTAAAATAATACCAGTAATCAGCCGTCGAAATTCCGGCAAGTTATCTATTCCTTTAAGACAGACGTATCCGGCAAAAAAAAGAAACAATACCGGCAGATCTGCTGTGAATCCCAACAACCAGCGAGTATAACGGGAGACCCACATCCCTACAAGTCCAACGCTTTCAGTATGTAGACTCAACCAGACAAAAATCCCCAAAGCAAACAGCAAAATGACTCCGATCTCTTTGAACCTACCTTTGGCCGGCGGCCTCGGAGTCTTATTTTTTTGGACTAACGGATTACCCATCACTGCACCTCCATCCATTATATTTTCACTAAAGCCGAACCAAATCCCTTGTTCTGTCTATGCTGCTTTCTCCCTAGTGATCTTCTCCCCGTAATTTTTCAAGTTCCTCAATAAAGCGACCGATATCTTTAAACTGCCTGTAGACAGAAGCAAAGCGTACATAAGCAACTTCATCGATCTGACGCAAGTGTGTCATTATCATTTCTCCAATCATTTGCGATGGAATTTCCGCATCCATTTTATTTCTCAGTTCTTTTTCAATATCTCGGCTCAAATTTTCCACAACTTCGTAGCTGATGGGGCGTTTTTCCGATGCCTTAAGCACGCCTCTGATTATCTTGTCTCTCGAGAATACTTCTCGCCTGCCGTCTTTTTTAATCACCATCAAAGGTACATCATGCAGGCGCTCATATGTAGTGAAGCGTCGTTGGCATTTTATGCATTCCCTGCGGCGACGAATAGAGCTGCCCTCCTCGGTAGCGCGGGAATCCACAACTTTACTTTCTAAGAAGTCGCAGTAAGGGCATTTCATAATGCAGCCTCCTTAATCAAATATTACATTCCACCTAATAATTATACCATGTAAAAAAGGCGATCGGTTAAATGACCGCCTTTCACTGCCTAGATTGTCTTTAATTGGGCCTGACGGGGAATATCTGCGCCTACTTGGTTTTCAAAGCTTCATCCAATCTTCGGGCCAAATCTCGACATGCTGCAATATCTTCGGAGTCTGGAACCCAGGTGACTTCCACCCCGGTTTCTAAAACATCTATCCCTGCCTCAGCAAGTGAGGAAGCAAGCTGCTTGACTGCGCCGCCCCTCCAACCATGGGACCCAAAGACGGCACCCAGTTTCCCCTGGGGTTTTAAACCTTTAAGCGCATCCAGAAGTGAGCTCAAAGAAGGCAGCATAGCATTGTTCATAGTCGGTGAGCCAAAGACAACCGCCTTAGCCTCTAATATCTCTCTAATAATGTCGCTGTAATCGGTTTTACCAATGTTGTACAAGTTCACTCTGCAGCCTAAAACACTCAACTCATCGCAGATCGCCTCAGCCATCAGTTCCGTAGAATTCCACATGGTATCAAAAACGATTACAACCTCCGGTGAAATCCGCCCGGGAGTTTCCACGCCTCCGGACCAGTTGACATATGCCTCAATGATCTGGTTGGGATTAGTACGCCAGATTATACCGTGGGCCGGGGCAATAGTATCAAATTCAATGCCCATTTCCACAATCTCTTTGATCTTGCGCGCTACTAATGCATTAAAGGGCAGCAGGATATTGGCATAGTATTTTGCTGCCTCATCCATGAGAATGGCGTTGTCCACCTCATCATCAAACCGCTGAGAACTCGCAAGATGCTGGCCAAAAGCATCATTTGGCATAAGCAGTTTGTCTTCAGGAATAAAAGAAAACATGCTGTCGGGCCAATGCAGCATTGGGGCTTCGATGAAATGAATTGTTTTGCCACCGAGTTCCAGCGTGTCTCCTGTCTTCACAGTGGTCATATCCCAACCCAGATCCCCGAAATGCTGCTTTAAGGGCTCTTCGGCCCTCCTGCTGCAGTATATACGGGCTTTGGGACACAGTTCCATTATTTTGGGTAATGCCCCGGTGTGATCCATTTCAACATGATTGACTACTACATAGTCGATCTTGTCAAGGTCAATCAAACTCTCCAAATGCCCCACCAATACGTCAGTGAACGGCGCATGAACAGTGTCCACCAAAGCAGTGTACTTCTCACCTTCGACTAGGTAAGCATTATAGGTTGTGCCGCGATGGGTGCTGTATGTGGCTCCGTGAAACTGTCTCACATTCCAATCAACAGCACCTACCCAATGCACACCCGGTTTAACTTCAACAACTGCCATACTAGCCCTCCTTGTACAATTTATACCTTATGTTTATTATATACCCTGTTTAGGGGAAACTTAAATATCACCGGCATGTATGGCGGAAATCGGCAAATTAATCAAAATACATGGCAGTGGCAGGATATTCCGGATGAACGATGAAAAGAGATTGATATCCGCTTCTTTGACGAAGCAGAAGACTTTAAAGGAGGCTTTCACCATGGAAAAGTGGGAATGCACCGTATGCGGTTATATCTATGATCCTGCAGAAGAAGACAATGTTCCTTTTGAAGATTTACCGGATGATTGGACATGTCCGGTATGTGGAGTCGGCAAAGAGGAGTTTGAATTAGTAGAAGAATAACAACAAAGGCCCCGGCCCGCTTTAAGGTAACTCAGGTCTACCTAAGGCGCTGGGGCTCTCTAAGATTGTGTACTTCCACCAACACAACGTCAATCCCGATCAACATCACATTTTCCCAAGGAATCACCAGATCTCCCCTGCGGAACATGCCGAAAAAACCGCTCGTTTCAGTAAGCACCAAAGCATTAATCTTACCGGTGTCCAGATCAATATCCAAGTCCGTAACATTACCAAGCCTTTGACCATCAACAGTATTAATGACATCCAATACCCATAAGTCCGATGTTTTAATCAGCAGTATCCCCACCCCCCGGACACCAGATTATTGGTATATTATATGTGGGGGTGTGTACAAATGTACTACTCTGGGCCCGTCACTTAGGCAATCTGGCCCAAATCGGTAGTTGAGCCGTGGAAAGAAACCGCAGTGCAAAACCCTGCTTGAATACAGAGGCCATTTTGCTCCCATATTCTCTATAGATTCCATCGAGATACCTCAGGCGCCACTCAACCATTTTTTTCCTTTCACTTTGATCTTGTGGTTGCCTAACTACAGACTCGGTTTCCAATGCATCCATTAAGCATAAAGGCGGAAATAAAACACACCACCAGTTCCTTCCTACCCCGTCCCCGATCACGACCTGCATAGCGTGGTAGTCACCGGCAGGGATCGTAAGAACACCGTAGGTTCGTTCAGGAAACGGCTCTTGGACGAGGTTGATTTTAACAGGGTAATCAAAACCTGCTTTTTTAACGACATCGCGGGCAGCAATTTCAAAAGCATCCTCATGGTTCAACAACTTCTGCCATGCCTCTGCCTTATTAGTGGACCCGGCGAAAATTTCTTGGGTTTTACCTAAAACAGCATCTCTAACCAACAGCTTAAGCTCTTGATCTTTGACAGCATCACTGTTTGCCAATATATGCAGCCGAATCAGGCTCTCGGCATTGTAAGCCTCTTCGCAGGATTGTACATTGTCGTTTATATATGCGCCAAGCAAACCGAAGACCAACGCTACTGCTAAAATTATAGTGGAAATAAGTACTCGATTCAAAAGTGTGCGTACCATCATGCTTGCCACCTCCGTGCATCACTAAAAACCGTGCCTACACCAATTTACTGCAGCATCGAAAATCACTGATTGATCGGCTCGGATGCGTTGACAGTCATATGGCGACGTAGGTGCTTCAAAGCAGCCTTTTCCAAGCGAGACACCTGAGCCTGCGAGATTCCGATTTCTTCTGCAACTTCCATCTGAGTACGCCCGTGGAAGAAACGCATGTTGAGAATCAATCGTTCCCGTTCACCAATTTTCTCCATAGCTTCACGTATCGAGATTCCTTCAAGCCAAATGGCGTCATCGTTTGTTTCATCGCTGATTTGATCCATTACGAAGATTGGATCACCACCATCGTGGTAAATTGGTTCAAATAGGGAAACCGGTTCTTGGATTGCATCCAACGCATAGACAATTTCTTCCCTGGGCATTTTCAAGACTTCTGCGATTTGGTCAATTGTAGGCTCACGGGAGTGCTTTGCGACCAATGAATCTCTCACCTGCAGTGCCCGATAGGCCACATCCCTTAAAGATCGGGAAACCCTAATGGGATTGTTGTCTCTCAAATACCGTCTTATCTCACCTATAATCATGGGTACGGCATATGTAGAGAATTTCACGTTCTGACTGAGATCAAAATTATCAATCGCCTTCATCAACCCAATGCAGCCAACTTGGAACAGATCATCAACCGGTTCACCACGATTGTTAAACCGCTGGATCACACTTAATACTAAACGCAGGTTTCCTTGAATAAGCTGTCTACGGGCAGACTCATCACCTTCTTGCATAGCTTTCAAAAGTACGCGCATCTTTTCATTAGTCAAAACAGGCAGTTTTGATGTATTGACTCCACAGATCTCCACTTTGCTCAAAGCAATCTCCCCCCATCACAGCTTGTCATCCGTATTATCCAGTATTGCCCTCCCTCTGGGCTTTTATGCCCAATTCGTCGGATGATTGATAATTATCTGTAGTTTATAGAAGGAGATGTACGAGGATCGAGGTAATATCTAACGGGGTCAAACAAGGAGATGGTGTATGTGGGATTTGATTATGTCATCTATTTAGACGTATTAATCATGCTGTTGGGGACTAATTTCATATGCGACTATTTGCTTTTGTGGGCCACTGCCGCCACTACGCTTACTAAAACCACATGGCAGCGGCTGCTTATGGGAGCAAGTTTGGGGACAGTCCATTTTCTGTTACTATACCTGGCAAACCTGCGCATTATACCTTACTACGGGATCTTGCGCGCCTTACCCACAGTCTTTTGTCTGACGCTTGTAATGATTTGGGTTGCTTTTTATCCCACCACAAGCCGCCGCATGGTTGTGTTGTTTGGTCACTTTACCACCATCGGCATAGGAGCCGGAGGTATAGGATTAGCTGCAGCATATTTACTGGGGACTCCGCAACACCCAAACGCTTTTTTAGGCCTTTTGGCGGCCACGGCGGGGATTCTCATAATTGCTGAACTTGGGTGGGGTGTTGTACAAAAGAAAATGCTCAGCCGCGTTTATCAACTGCCTGTCACCATACACTTTGGACCCAATCAAATCAAAATCACGGGTTTAATTGATACCGGCAATCATTTGACCGATCCTTTAACAGGTGCACCGGTGGTAATCCTGGAGGAGGCGCAGGTCACAAAGCTGTTGCCCAACGAGCTTGCCAACAGCATATCTCACCTTGCCAAAGGCGAGCAGGCGGCAATAGAAAAGCTGCTTTCCTCATCTTGGTCAAATAGATTTAGGATAATCCCTTACTCTTCGTTGGAAAATGCGGCCGGTATGTTGATTGGCTTTCGACCCGATCTTGTCACTGTGGAAATTCAGGGCATGGGGCTCCCAATCCAAGACACTGTGGTGGCTTTATGCAACCATGAACTAGATCCACTTGGGGAGTACAAAGCACTTGTTCCTCCCAGCATAGTCCAAAACACTTTGGGGCACTTGCAAGCATCTGCCAATCTAGCGCCTTGAGGAGGAGAGCGGCATTGAAGCATATCTATGTGCAGCTGCTGTTAAATCTGCGGCTTAAACTGTTTCAGATCTGTCGAAGATTGGGCTTAAGACCCAAGAGAATCTATTATATTGGCAGTAATGAAGTGCTGCCCCCACCTTTAAACGCCGATGAAGAAAGGGAGTTGTTGGATTTACTGGGGACCGGCGACAAAAACGTAAAGACCACCTTAATTGAGCGCAACCTCCGATTGGTTGTCTATATAGCCCGCAAGTTTGAAAGCTCGGGAGTCGGGATGGAAGATCTGATTTCGATTGGATCGATAGGTTTGATTAAGGCTGTCAACACTTTTGACCCGGGCAGGAATGTAAAGCTAGCCACTTACGCCTCAAAATGTATAGACAACGAAATCCGCATGTTTTTGCGCCGCAACAATAAAACCAGGCTGGAGGTATCCTTAGAAGAGCCGCTGCACACCGATTACGACGGCAACGAAATCGGCTGGATTGATATCCTAGGTGTAGAAAGCAACGTTACAAAAGGAATTGAGGAAGAAGTAGATCGAGCCTTATTGATCAGTGCGTTAAAAAGGCTCAATCCCCGAGAAACCAAGATAATGAAACTTCGCTTTGGGCTGGAAGATGGTATTGAAAAAACCCAAAAAGAGGTGGCCGATTGTTTAGGTATTTCCCAATCATACATTTCACGGTTGGAAAAACGCATACTAAAAAAGCTGAGACGGGAAATCAAAAAGATGCAGTAGCCCTTCGGCATCCCAGCTTTTAATAGGGGAAAATCCCCCTTGATTGCCGTTGTCTGGGTTTCCCCATCAAGTATTTATTTGCGCCGCAGAAAAGCTGGTATATCAAGATCATCGGTGGCAAATGGCTTGATATCGAACTCATCTTGCTTTGCTTGCCGTTCAGCTAATCCCATTTTAGAGCCGGCTTTTTCATCGAATCCGGTTGCGATCACTGTAACACGGATTTCATCTTTGATATCCTCATCGATAACAGCACCAAAAATAATATTGGCATCACTATCGGCTGCAGCTGCAATTAACTCTGCGGCTTCGTTGACTTCGAACAAGCCCAATGAAGAGTTCCCCGTAATATTTAGTAAAATGCCTTTAGCCCCTTCAATGGAAGCCTCCAAAAGGGGACTCGAAATAGCCATATTTGCAGCTTTAGCAGCCCTGTTTTCGCCGCTGGCATACCCCAGACCCATTAAAGCCGATCCTGCGTTGGTCATAATCGTGCGCACATCGGCAAAGTCCAGATTGATCAAACCGGGTACAGTAATTAAATTAGCAATCCCCCTAACACCGTGCAGCAGGACCTCATCTGCCATGCGAAATGCCTCTATGATTGAGGTTTTCTTTTCTGCCACCTGCAGCAAGCGATCGTTTGGAATGGTAATTAAGGTGTCCACTTTGTCTTTTAACGCCAAAATCCCCTCTTCAGCCTGTTTCATACGGCGTTTGCCTTCAAAAGTAAATGGTTTCGTCACAACACCCACAGTCAATGCCGCCACTTCTCTGGCCAGTTCTGCTACTATAGGTGCACCACCCGTACCGGTCCCACCGCCCATGCCTGCCGTGATAAACACCATGTCGGCACCGGCCAACAAATCTTTAACTTCATCTCGGCTCTCTTCTGCTGCCTTCTGCCCTATCTCGGGGTTAGAACCAGCACCTAAGCCTTTTGTAAGTTTTTCTCCCATTTGGACTTTATGGCTGGCGTTGGACAGTAGTAAGGATTGTGCGTCTGTATTCAGTGCTATAAATTGCACACCTCGCAATTCCGCTTCAATCATGCGGTTGATGGCATTGTTGCCACCTCCGCCAACTCCTACTACCTTAATATCGGCAAATTGCCCATTCTCCATATCGAATTCGAACATGTCCCTCTCTACCTCCCACCAACCGGAACCACCGGCAGCTTTACTACTGGAACCCCAGCCAAGTCCGTATCTTTTGCCATGGCACGTGTATCATTCCGGATTGTTTTATATCCCCCGCCGACTTCGCTAACCCATCTATCTGGTGCGAAATCAAACCTACACAAACAGCTGAGCTTGGATTTTGCCAAGCCTCGGGTAAGCCAGCCACGCTCGCCGGTTGCGCCACTTCAATAGAACTATCCATAATCGCTGTGCCAAGCTCTCTAAATCCGGGCACCAACGCCCCTCCACCGACCAATTTGACGTATTTCGGCCTGCTGCGACCTAAATTTACATTAGTCACTGCCTCATTAATCAGCTGCCAGATCTCTTCGCCTCTGGCCGCCAAAATCCTATTGCAACCTTCTAGCACTTCCGAGCTAACCCCAGGTGCTAGTTTGGTCCCAACATGCTCCAGCCCCTGGGCAGGCCTTAAACCTACAGTTTGTAAAAGGTGTCTTGCCTCATCTTTCGTAATATTCAAACCCACAATCAAATCTTGAATAAAATTTTCGGTCCCTACCGGTAAACAACCTAAATCCTGCAATATGGCATCTTTATATACCGCAAACTCGCACAAACCTGCCCCCACGTCAACTAAAATAACTCCTTCTGCTCGCTCTTTTAGAGTTAAAACACTATAAGAAGCTGCAATACTGGAGGGTATAATCTTGTCCGATTTTAGGCCGGCCTTGGCCAAACAGGCACGGTAGCTCTCTAAGGCCGCCAGTGAAAGAGTTACAAACTGAACATCTGCACCTAAGTAGCGGGCTTGCTGCCCCAGTGGAGAAGCAGCAAGATGCACATCATCTACTGTGAATTCTAGAATCTCATAGCCAATTATACGACGCCCCAGCGGCACTGCCCTTGCTTTGGCCGCTTCAATTACCCGATCAATATCAGCTGGCTGAACTTTACTGCCCAAGCGAGTAATGGTTACAGAACCGCCGGCCACAAATGCTGAAATGTGGGTACCCGGGATTCCCACCAGCGGATTGGATAATGGAACAGCAGCCATCCTTTCGGCCTTAATAATCGCCTCTGAGATCGCATCTACAACTTGGGACTCCTCTAACACAGCGCCTCTATGCACAGCATTATGCGAACTTCTACCTGCCCCCAGAATCTGAACAGCACCTTTTGAATCAAAAGCAGCTATAAGGACAGTTACCTTTGAAGTACCTATTTCAATAGCAGACATTGTGTGTCCTGCTTCCGGATGAACAGAACCCAAGATTTTCACCTTTGCTTTCTAGTTCCACGATGTGGGCAAATTCCCTCTTTCACCCAGTCTCACTAAGGGCTTTTATCAGTATTATCATTTGCGCACCACGGGGCGGTTTGGATTGGAAACATCCACGAAAGCACCGGACTGGGGTGCTGCCTGGCCGAGTTTCGGCAAAAAAGCAGCAACTATCTGCAGTTTCTCCTGCATCTGACCCGGTCCACCAAGATAAAACTGCACCAAGTTCCGGCAGATTAGACGGAGTCCATCCCGACTTTCCACATTGACTTCGGAAATTTGATCCCGCATCCCCTGTGCTAGCCCCTGCAAAATCGAGGCCCCCATTACCAACTCACTGAGATTTTTACGCCCAATTACCAGTTCTTTAGGATCAGCACCGGTGATTATCGGTAAACTTATTCCTGCCATGTTCAAAGGGCCAAGAACCGTACCATCAGCTGCAACTCCCCAAAATTCCAACCCGTTGGGCACAGCGGCAATCGGGGTTCGCTCTTCAACTTCAATAACAACGGTCCCCGGCAGGTGGCGACGGACAATTGCTCTGTAGATAATCGGCTCTTCCTCAAGATAGCTCTCGGCAAGCTCAACATTGAGCTTCAAAAGGCTTGTCCCGATCTCGATCCCGGCAATTTTAGCCAACTGTGTTGTAGTATAGCTGGAACCGCTGGCATGGATATTTTGGACAAGGAAAAACGGCGAATGAAGCAAAGCATACGCGCCGATCACTAACATTAACGCAAACACTGAGATTGTCGTTGAATAGGATCGCAAATTTTTAGGCATAGTTCTCCCGCTTCCCTGCAGATTGCTATTTCAATTATATCATAGGTGGGAAAAGGAATTGGAGAAAATTGCTGCCAAAAGCCTTATTTTGCTTTACATCGGTTGGGAAATGTCGGCGCCCACTGCTTGAAGTTTTCGAACTAAATTGTCATAACCTCGTTTCAAATGGCCGCTGTCTTGAATAAGAGTCACACCTTCAGCTTTAAGACCTGCTATCACCAAAGCAGCTCCTGCCCTTAAATCAGACACTACAACTTCCGCACCCCTCAGGTAAGGCACACCTTGAACAATTGCTGTTCTGTCTGCCACTACAATTTTGGCCCCCATGCGCCTCAGCTCACTCACCTGCTTAAAGCGATTTGAATAGACCATTTCTTTAATGATACTAGTCCCAATCCCAGTGGTCATTAGGGCCATTGCTTGAGGAAGAAGATCGGTTGGGAATCCGGGGTAGGGTAAAGACTGAAAATTGCTAGTTGTGTACTTGCCATCCGACTCCACCCGAATTTGATCATTTTCGGTCTTGATATAAATCCCTATTTCCTTAAGTTTTGCCGTCAAACCGGCTAAGTGTTGTGGTATGACAGGTCCTAACGTCACGGAGCCACCGCATATGGCTGCTGCAATCAGATAGGTTCCCGCTTCAATGCGATCGGGTATAACGGTATGATCCGCTCCCCGAAGCTCATCTACGCCTTCAATGCGGATAACATCGGTTCCTGCCCCTCGAATGCTGGCCCCCATACGGTTGAGGAAGTTTTGTACCTCTACAATCTCCGGTTCACGGGCCACATTGCGCAGCTGAGTTGTCCCTTTGGCTAGGGCTGCTGCCATCATTAAATTTTCTGTAGCCCCCACACTTGGATAATCAAGCTGGATGTCCGCACCTACAAGCCCCTTGGTCTCGGCATAGATGTACCCGCATTCTTCATGAATTTTGGCTCCCAGTTGATACAAACCTTTCAAATGAAAATCAATGGGCCTTTCGCCAATGGCACATCCCCCCGGCAGCGACACTTTAACTCTTTTAAGCCGGGCCAGCAAAGGACCCATTACCTGGATTGATGCACGCATTTTCCGCACGACATCATGTGGTGCCTCTTCACCAATTTCCTCTCCCACCAGGATCTTTAAAATAGAATCCTTAAAATCCACCTTAGCTCCTAAGGTTTCAAGTAAATCAACCATAGTAAACACATCTTGGATTGCGGGAACATTGCGGATCACATAAGAACCGGGGGCCATCAAAGCGGCCGCCATGAGCTTCAAAACTGCATTCTTAGCACCACTGATCGGTATATACCCCTGCAGTGATCTACCGCCACAGACTCGAATTACTGACATATGTCCATCACCCAGCCTTCCCTTTGGCTAAAGAGATCCCGCGGCAAGCCTAAAATGATAAAAACCCCTGCGCCACGGAGTATCTCTATCTACGGTTTGCCCAAAAACCTCAGGCAGAGATACTACATGATATGCAAAGGTCTTGTGTTGTGCCCCATTCCCCGGGATTTAAGCCTCAAACCGGCCTGATCAGCTCCTCTATTTGATCAACCACTGCTTCAGCAGCACTGATTCGGCCCAGAGATTTGCTGGCCGCGGCCATTTTTGCGAGCTGAGCCCTATTATTTAATAATTCGAAAACCAGATCTCCCAGGCTTTTGCCGCTTACATCTTTATCTAGCAAGACTTTGGCGGCACCGGCATTTTCAAACACCCGCGCATTTTTTTCTTGATGGTTGGCAGCGGCGTAGGGAAAAGGAATCAAAACAGCAGGAAGGCCCCTTGCTGCAATCTCTGCTAAAGAGATGGCACCAGCTCTTCCCACTACTAGATCGCTGGCAGCTAAGGCTGCCGGCATATCGTAAATGTATGGAACTGTGCGGATACGACCTTCCTGTACCATATCCGGTAAGGGACTTGGTATCGGCTTTCCCAGCCTGGTGAGGATCCCCTCCGCTGTGCTGGGATACGCTTGCTGGCCGGTCTGGTGAATTACCTGAATTGAGTGTGCCAAAAGGCGTGGTCTCAACTCTGCCATGGCTTGATTAATACTTCGACCACCCTGGCTGCCGCCGAAAACCACTACAGTGGGTAACCCAGGCTCTAAAGCAAGTGCATCAACGGCTTCTTTTTTTGTGACTTCGACAATTTCTTGTCGAATAGGATTGCCGCTTGCGACAACCTTTCGGGACGGAAAAAACTTGTCTGCCTCTTCATACCCCAAAGCAACTAGATTAACAAACTTGCCGAGGATTCGGCTGGTGGCCCCGGGGAATGCATTTTGTTCTTGTATGAGTGTTGGAATCCTGCGCAAAGCAGCTGCTAAAAGCACCGGCCCTGCCACATACCCGCCGGTGCCGATGACTATATCCGGCTGAAATTTTCCCATCAATGCAAGTGATTGGCTGACACCTTTTACTGCCACAAAACACGTCCTCAATGTGTCTAAGGACAGTTTTCTTTCGAAGTATTTGACTTCGATCAGTTCTAACCGATGGCCTGCCCGTGGAATAATGCTCGTCTCCAGGCCGTACTTTGTTCCAACAAAAGCAATCTCGCCCTTGGGAAAGCGCCGCTTGATTTCATCTGCAATAGTCAGCCCCGGATAGATGTGGCCACCGGTTCCACCTGCCGCGATAAGAACCCGCACTAAAACACCTCCTATGCAAGTTAGACCGTTTCATGCTTTGAGATATTTAATAAAATACCTATACCTATAAGAGTGACGACCAAAGAGGAGCTGCCAAAACTAATGAAAGGCAAAGTAAGTCCTGTCACCGGCAAAATTCCACTTACAACACCCATATTTAAGACTGCCTGCAGTGTGATCATGGTAGTTATGCCCACTGCTAAGAAGCAACCAAACAGATCGGGGGCTTTTAATGCCGTGCGATAGCCTCGCCAGGCCAATAGAAAAAATAACAACAGTGTGATCAAACCACCCAAAAGCCCCAGCTCCTCACTGAGAATGGCGAAGATAAAATCCGTGTGCTGTTCCGGCAAATAAAAGAATTTTTGGCGACTGCTGCCCAAGCCCAAGCCAAATAACCCACCGGAACCGATGGCCAAAAGCGATTGGATAATGTTCCAACCTGTGTTCATGGGATCTGCCCACGGATCCATAAATGACAAAATTCGTTCCAAGCGGTAAGGTTCTAGCCAGATTATTACCCCAAGCAAAGGGAGTGCCAAAGCCCCTATACCAACTATATGGCTTGCCTGAACCCCGCAGGCAAACAGCAAAACTACACTAGTGCCGGCCATAGAAACTGCTGTACCGAAATCCGGTTCCAGCATGATCAAAACAAAAAATCCACCGGTCACTGCAAGGGGCCACATCAACCCTTTCCAAAACCGCCGCATATCTTGAGGCCTTGAGGCCGCAAATGCGGCTGTAAAATTGACTAAGGCTAATTTCGCCAATTCAGAGGGCTGCAGATTGATAATGCCCAAATTGATCCAGCGGCGTGAACCGGCAATTTTAGTGCCCTGAAGCAGCACAACTACAAGCAGCACATAAGCCACAGCTACACCCAATATTGCCACCTTTTGGTACAAGCGGTAATCGACTCTCATAACAACAATCATCGCGATGACACCGACTACGACACCAACCAACTGCCTTTTTAAATAGTGCAGGCTATCTCCTGTTTCTGCCAAAGCCATAACAGAGCTGGCACTGTAGACCATAATCAAACCAATACCCACTAACAAAAAAGCCGCGGCAAACAAAAGGACATCCGGCATTCGCTGAGTCCCTTGGGACACTGCACTCCCCCCTTAGCTTTATTTCGGCAGCCCAACTTCACAACACAAGGCCGGTGGAAAATCCCGCCAACCCTAATAGGGCAAATACAAAAGCCAAGATCCAAAAACGGAAAACCACCTTGCTTTCAGGCCAGCCCAGAAGTTCAAAGTGATGATGTAAGGGGCTCATCTTAAAGATGCGTTTGCCTCCAGTTAGACGGAAATATCCAACTTGCAGTATAACTGACATTGTTTCTATAACAAAAACTCCACCAATGATAACCAAAAACAGTTCAGTTCCGGTAACAACCGCCAAAGCCCCCAAAGCAGCACCCAACCCCAAAGAACCGGTGTCACCCATTATTACTTGGGCCGGATGGGCGTTAAACCAAGTGAATCCCAAACATGCCCCGGCAATAGTGCCGGCAAAAGCGGCCAATTCCCACTTCCCCAGGCCAATGCATATAAGAGCATAACTAACAGCTGCCACTGCCGTTGTGCCTGCCGCCAAACCATCCAAGCCGTCGGTAAAATTGACAGCATTGGCAGCTCCTACCATAGTCAAAACGGCGAACAGGACAAATGCCCACAAGGGTAGTGTAATACTGAAGGTCGTAAAAGGCACCAACATATCGGTACCTATGTGGGGGGAACCCACTGCATGGAGACTGACTGCCAAGCCTACCAAAAGCTGCCCGATAAATTTATACCTTGCCTTCAACCCTAACGGCCTTTTGGCAACAACACTAATGAAATCATCAACAAACCCAATCAGTGCAAACCCCAGTGTAGCCAAAAGGCAGTAGCGCACATCCATATGATTTGGAGCCAAAACTAAAATGCTGATTGTGGCAGCAAAGACAATCAAAACTCCCCCCATGGTGGGAGTGCCTGCTTTTTTTAAATGTGTTTTGGGTCCATCGGTCCTAACATTTTGCCCGAAACGGAGCCTATGTAAATAGCCAATTACATGGGGTCCGGCCAATAATGCAATGGTAAAGGCCAAGAGCGCCCCATAAAGGCTCATTACTATCAATCCCATCTCCCCCCTGCATCATCAACCTGCTGTCTCAAAGCCCAGACTACATGCTCCAGTGCCATGCCCCTTGAGCCTTTCACAAGCACGACTTCCCCGGGCCGAACCCTGCTGCAAGCCGCATTTTGTGCAGTCTTGTAATCAGAGCACTCGATGATGCTGTCCTTGTCCATACCTTGATCCCGGGCACCTCGAGCAATCTCTTTGGCATTTTCTCCAACAGTGATTAAATAGTTTGGTAAAAAGGCGGCAGCTTTTTGGCCTATATCATAATGGGCCTGTTTAGATAAATGACCCAACTCCAACATATCACCTAATATGAAACCAAATGCCCTACCTGCTGCAACAATTTCAGTGGTCTCGAGTGCAGCTTCCATCGCGGTGGGGTTCGCATTATATGCATCATTAATAAGCAATCCACCGCAGGCCAATTGTATCTGTTCCATCCTCATGCCGGATAGCTCAACATTGGCCAACCCCGCCTGCACGTGTTCCAGTCCGGCACCTACAGCCATACAGGCAGCTGCCGCAGCTAAAGCGTTATGCACTTGGTAAAGACCGGGCAAAGGTACTTTAATGTCCACAATCTGCCCCTCACAGCAAAGCTTAAAACTTATGCCAGCTTCACCTTTTTGAGCGATATTTTGGGCCGTTACATATTTTGCCGTTGAGGGACATGCCGGTTTTGGTTGTTGGTAACCATAATACACTATGTTCATCTTTTCACAGTCTGCCCCCATCTGCCGGACTAGATCATCATCGGCGTTTAATACTACCACACCTTCTAATGGCATGTTTATTAAAAGCTCTTCCTTGGCTGCGGCAATATTGCTCAAACTACCCAAAAGCTCAATATGTACTACATCAACGTTCGTAATTACCCCTACTTGAGGTTTGGCAATCTTTGTCAATTCCTCAATTTGTCCAAGTCCCCGCATACCCATCTCTACAACCCCGTAGTTATGCATCTCATCAAATTGTAACAAAGCGAGGGGCAGCCCGATCTCGTTATTGAAGTTTTCGGGAGATTTGTTTACAGAGCCCATTTCCTTTAAAATGCTTGCGATCATATCTTTTGTAGTGGTTTTACCTGTGCTGCCGGTAACGGCAATTAAAGGAACATCAAACAGATTGCGATATTCCCGAGCTAAGTCCTGCAAAGCCCGCAATGTGTGTGTCACACTAATGATTGCAGTTTCCGCTCTTATGTTTCGGGCGTTAAGGGCAGTCACCACCTGCTTTGCCTGACTCTCCTGCACTAAAACTGCCGCAGCATCGAGGGCCACAGCATCGGGAATATAATCATGCCCATCAAAATGTTCGCCGGTAAGAGGA
>JAAYQZ010000051.1 GCA_012519025.1 Bacillota bacterium | reverse complement strand
CCGAGAAGATGTGCCGGAGGATGTAGTTAACTCAGAAAAAGAAATCTATATGGCAGCCGCCAAGAATGAAGGAAAGCCTGAGCACATACTGGAACGCATAGTTACCGGTCGGATGGAGAGATTTTTCCAAGAGATCTGCCTATTGGAACAGCCGTTCATCAAAGATACCGACAAAACTGTCAATCAAGTTCTGCAGGAACTTATTGCCCAGTTGGGGGAAAACATTGCCATACGGCGTTTCGCCCGATTTGAACGAGGGGAAGGTCTTGCCCGGCGTGATGACAGTGATTTTGCCCAAGAGGTTATGGCAGAAATAAACAAATAAGTCTGTGAGAGAACACCGTGGTGTTCTCTTCTTTTACCCTAGTCACGAATACAAAGGAACATTCAGGGTAAAGGACGAAATAATTAAGGGAGATGGGGATGGTTACACCATTATATAAGCGGGTGGTCCTGAAGCTGAGCGGAGAAGCTTTGGCGGGGGAAAAAGGTTTTGGGGTGGATCTTGATGTCGTTCAAAATATCAGCAAATCCATTGCGGAAGTTCTGCAGTTAGGGGTGGAGCTTGCGGTTGTTGTGGGCGGTGGAAACATATGGCGGGGGGCTGAAGCCAGTAAACAGGGTATGGATAGGGCAACAGCCGATTATATGGGAATGCTGGCCACGATCATCAATTCTTTGGCATTCCAAGATTCCCTGGAACGCATTGATGTGGATACCCGAGTCATGACAGCTATTGAGATGAGGCAAATTGCGGAGCCCTACATACGGCGGCGAGCCATGCGGCATCTGGAAAAAGGTAGAGTTACTATTTTCGCCTCAGGTACCGGTAATCCATATTTTTCCACTGACACCACTGCGGCGCTTCGAGCGGCGGAAATTGAAGCGGAAGTCATTCTTATGGCCAAAAGGGGAGTTGATGGCGTCTATGATGACGATCCCCGCACTAACCCCAATGCAAGTCGATTTGACAGCCTTTCTTATCTTGAGGTACTGCAGCGAGGTCTGAAAGTAATGGACTCTACAGCAGTATCGCTGTGCATGGATAATAAGATTCCCATTATCGTGTTCGATATTGCTGCAGAAAACAGCATCCGCAGAACAGTGTGTGGTGAAAGTATTGGAACAATTGTGGGAGGGAAGCTAAGTGACAAAGGAAATACTTAAAGACGGCGAGCGCAGAATGCAGGGTGTCATTGAAAACACGAAACAAGACTTTGCTACAGTACGCACCGGCCGGGCCAACCCGGCATTGCTTGATCGAATCCAGGCTGAATACTATGGGACGATGACTCCATTGAACCAAATGGCGAGCATATCGGCACCTGAAGCCAGGCTGCTTTTGATTCAGCCTTGGGATAAAAGTGCTGTTAAAGATATTGAAAGAGCAATCCAAAAGTCTGATCTTGGCCTGACCCCCAACACAGACGGTGAGGTAATCCGCATTCCTATCCCCGCCTTGACAGAAGAACGGCGCAAAGAACTTGTGCGTTTTGTGCGCAAAGCCGCAGAAGACAACCGCATTGCAGTCAGGAACATCCGGCGAGATGCCAATGATAGTTTGCGGAGTCTGGAAAAAGAAGGGGATGTCTCCGAGGATGACAGGCACAGGGCGGAGGCAGAAGTCCAAGAGCTAACCGATAAATTCATCGAGGAAATTGACAAGCTCTTGAAAGAAAAAGAAGCGGAGATCATGGAGGTATAGAAAATGCCTTCAGAGACTGTTAATTTGCACCCATCAGCAGACATACTTGGTGCTGTGTGGGATGAAGTGCTTAAGTCACATCCTTGGTTTGAACACAAGGTCGATGTGCAAGTTATTCGGCCCTTTGGGAGAGATGATGTCTATACCCCCGGTCAGCTGCGGGTGGTGGATTTTAGAATGCCCTCATCAGGCGGCTGTGACTGGCAGGTTGTGCTTGCCCGAGAGTATTGGTGAGATCGGGTGTTTTGCGTGTTGTGGCAGATGCCGGCGTAGATACCCCCCTCAAAGACTCGAGGGGGTACTTTTTTACCATGCAAGAGAGAGGGTAGACGTTGTTTTGGGAAAAAAGTTAGTTTTGCCTTGGTGGGGTCGCAAGAAAAACACTGAACTTGAAGTCAGTCCAAAAGGGTTGCCCCATCATGTAGGAATTATTATGGACGGCAACGGCCGGTGGGCAACGGCAAGGGGCCTGCCCCGGGTCGTTGGTCATCGCCAAGGGGCTGAAGCTCTGCGCGAGATAGTGAGAGAGTGCGGAAGACTAGCCATTCCCATTTTGACGGTCTACGCCTTTTCTACTGAAAATTGGCAAAGACCTCAAGCAGAAGTAGACTTTTTAATGGAACTGCTTCTGGAAGTCCTTACAGATGAATTGGAGACTCTGCATGGGGAGGGTGTGCGGATTGTGCCAATAGGCCAACTTGGGGATTTGCCAAAACCGGTACGGGATCAAGTCGAATATGCCGCGACTTTGACGGCATCAAATGAAAACTTGAAGTTAAACATGGCCATCAGCTATGGCAGCCGACAGGAAATCCTAAAGGCTGTTGAAAGTCTTATCGATATGGCTGTGCGGGGAGAGTTGACCCAAGTTACGGAGATGACTATTGCCAAACTATTATATACGGCTGAAGACCCTGACCCGGATCTAATCATTCGAACCGGTGGCGAGCGCCGCTTGAGTAATTTCCTTTTATGGCAAAGCGCATACTCGGAGCTGTATTTCTCCGACGTTATGTGGCCGGATTTCACCAAAGAGGAATTTCAAAAAGCCTTAGTGGATTATCAAAAACGAGAACGCCGTTTTGGAAAGATCGACGAAAATGAGTGAAGGGACCAAAGATGATGTCTGCATTAATGAAACGGGTATTGACGGCTGCTGCCGCCGTTCCCGTAGTACTTGCTTGTTTATATTGGGGCAGATGGGCGTTTTATGGCCTTGTATTAATGGCAAGTCTTTTGGCCATGTCTGAACTGAAAAACATGCTTAATCAAATGGGGATTGTTGTGTCGGCTCCCTTGCTCTACACTGCAGCCTTCATCTTTCAGACTTCTGTCGCTTGGCGAGAAGAGCTCTGGTTGCCCCATATCGTGTTTTTTGTATTTTTAGCAGTTGCCGCTTTCGAACTTTTTTCGGTGCCTGCCCGGCCATTTGCACGGGGTGGTGCAACACTTTTAGCAGTGTTTTACGGAGCGTTTATGCCAAGTCATTTTTTACTGCTGCGGGCCAAAGCACACGGTTTTGAGCTTTTGCTGCTGGTGCTTTTGGGAACTTGGGCAGCTGATACTGGTGCCTACTTTATCGGCAGCCGCTGGGGCCGCCGGAGATTGGCCCCAACCATCAGTCCAAACAAGTCAGTTGAAGGGGCTGTTGGTGGTTTGGTAGGTGCCTCATTAGTCGTAGGGTACCTGCACAGTTTCCTGCAGCTGCAGCTGCTTCCGGGTTGGATCTTGGGGTTGATCGTGGGGGCAGCTGCCATCATTGGGGATTTGTTTGAATCTATCCTCAAACGAGAAGCCGGTGTCAAGGACTCTGGAAAGATTCTGCCCGGTCATGGCGGTATACTTGATCGCATTGACAGCTTGTTGTTTGCCGTACCGGTAGTTTATTATTTTGTAAGGTGGCTGGCTTAAAAACTGCAGTTCTAAAGAAAAACCGGTTTACATATAATTAATGTCAAGTTTTTATAGCAACCGCTATAAGGGCAAGGCGCTTTAGGGGTGATGAATATGGAGCACCGCCTCAAATTGCTTTTAGCAGCTTTTGTGGTGCTGATATTGATT
>JAAYQZ010000050.1 GCA_012519025.1 Bacillota bacterium | reverse complement strand
TCGTCTCTTCTTTGCGTTGACTATGATGAAGACGATCTACCTTCTTCTGAGCTGGAAGATGCTGAAGAACAGGTTGTTGACCGGGCCACAGCAGCTCAAACTATTACAGAACTTGAGGCAGAAATAGCCACGTTAAAGGACCTTGAAGATATGGCCAACGAGATCCGTGCTAGCGGGGAAGACCGCAAATGGGATGAACTATCGAAATTACTACAGGATAACAATAATATGTTTGGCCCTAATGGATTAAGGGAGAAGTTAATTATTTTTACAGAGCACCGCGATACGCTCCGTTATTTGGCAGATAAGATCCGTTCGCTATTGGGTAATGACGGTGCCGTGGTCATAATCCATGGGGGCCTTTTACGTGATGAAAGGCGTAAAATTCAGGAGGTGTTTAAACAAGACAAAGATGTGCGAATTTTAATTGCCACGGATGCCGCTGGGGAGGGAATTAACCTACAACGGGCTCATTTGATGATTAACTACGACTTGCCTTGGAATCCCAACCGCTTAGAACAACGTTTTGGGCGTATTCACAGGATCGGCCAAACAGAGGTCTGCCACCTTTGGAACCTAGTATCAAAAGAAACCCGGGAGGGCATGGTTTTTCAACGGCTATTTGAAAAGCTTGAGCAAGCAAGGGAAACATTAAGGGGTAAGGTCTTTGATGTACTTGGTAAAGTTACTTTTGAGAATAGATCTTTACGGGAACTATTGATTGAGGCGGTGCGTTATGGGAACGACCCCGCAGTGAGAGCCCAGTTAAATGATGTTATGGATCATTCCCTTGACTATGATAACCTAAGGGGGCTTCTTGAGGAACACGCTTTGTCACAGGAAACAATGGATGTCCATCAAGTTATGGCCATCCGTGAAGATATGGAACGGATGGAAGCCCGTAGATTACAACCTAACTTCATAGAATCGTTTTTCCTAGAGGCTTTTTCCAGTTTGGGTGGCAAGGTTCGACCTAGGGAAAAAGGCCGTTACGAAGTGACATTTGTTCCTTTCGCTGTTCGGAATCGTGATATGCAAATAGGTTTTGGCGAACCAGTACTACAAAAGTATGAACGAATCTGTTTTGATAAGGCAAATGCTAATGTTCAAGGGCAGGCTTTAGCATCACTAATATCGCCGGGTCATCCCCTACTTGAAGCAACAATTGACTTAATTCGCGAGCGGAACATAGATGTGCTTAGACGCGGTGCTATCTTTATTGATGAAAATGATAGGGATGTTGAAGAACGACTACTTTTTTATATAGAACATAGTGTACAAGATGGGGTTATACTTCCTTGCGGGGGCAAACGTGTTATATCTAAACAGGTACATTTTGTAGAAATGAAAGAAGATGGTACGGCTAGGAATGCGGGTTTCGCACCCTACCTTGATTATCGTTCTCCAACTGAGGAAGAACACGGGCTTATCCGTCCATTTTTGAGAAATCAAGTATGGTTGCAGACCGATGTGGAGGAAATAGCAAAAGGGTATGCCATTGTTAATATTATACCGGAGCATCTCAAACAAGTGCGAGACCGCAAGTTAGCACTAATTGATAAAACTATTAGGGCCGTTAAAGAGCGTTTGACGGCTGAAATTCAATATTGGGATTACCGTTCAGCGGATCTTAAGCAAAAGGAATCGGCGGGCAAGGTGAATGCGAAATTGAATTCACAAATAGCGGCGAGACGGGCAGAAGATTTGGAAGCCCGGATGCAAAAGCGCCTGGCAGAACTTGAAACTAAGAAACTCATATCAGCTATGCCGGTTGTTGTAACGGGGGGAGCTATTGTTATCCCAAGAGGCCTACTGGACCAATTAACGGGAGAAACTGCTACTTCCTCCATCGATCCCACGGCACGGCGCGCCGTTGAACTTGCGGCAATGAAAGCTGTAATGAGCATTGAGACGGAGTTGGGTTTTGTTCCACGGGATGTGAGTGGGGAAAAAGTTGGTTATGACATAGAATCCAAAATACCTGAAAGCAAGCGTGGTAAAGAGAGGTCTGCATTGCGGTTTATTGAGGTGAAAGGTAGAACAGCAGGTGCAGATACCATTACAGTTACAAAAAATGAGATTCTTACGGCCTTTAATGAACCAGAGAAATATATTTTGGCCATTGTACAAGTAGATGGAACCAAGACTAGTACAACATATCTAAAACGACCGTTTAAGGAACGCCCGGACTTTGCTGCAACTAGCATAAATTACAACATTTCCGAGCTAATGAGTATTTCAGAGATAATTCTTAAGCGAGGTTATATCGGTGTACAAGAAAAAGCTAATTGAGGTGGCATTGCCGCTTGATGCTATTAATGCGGCATCGGTTAGAGAAAAATCCATTCGTCACGGGCATCCGTCCACACTGCATTTATGGTGGGCTAGACGACCTCTTGCCGCGGCTCGAGCTGTTATTTGGGCCTCTCTGGTTGATGATCCATCAAGTAATCTTGAAGAATTCCCTACTGAAGAAGCACAGAGGGTGGAAAGGGAAAGGTTGTTTAGGATCTTAGAAGAGCTAGTAATCTGGGAGAATTCCAATAACGAGGAGGTTCTAAACAAGGCGAAGGCCGAAATTCTTAAATCAACTAATGGAAATCCGCCACCTTTGTTGGATCCTTTTGCAGGTGGTGGAATAATCCCATTAGAAGCGCAACGCCTAGGCCTTGAAACACACGCAAGCGATTTGAACCCTATCGCTGTAATGATTAATAAGGCTATGATTGAAATACCACCTAAATTTGCTAACCAACCTCCAGTAAACCCAGAGGCCCGGGGAAAGCTTATTAATGAAGGATGGACCGGGGCCAAAGGCTTGGCTGAAGATGTCCGTTATTATGGGGATTGGATGAAGCAAGAGGCTCTCAAACGGATAGGGCATTTATATCCAACTGTAAAGGATGAAGACGGAATTGAGCGGACTGTAATAGCGTTGATATGGGCGAGGACTGTGAAGTGTCCAAATCCCGCGTGCGGATTGGAGATGCCTTTAGCCAATAGCTTTGTGTTATCATCAAAAAGAGGGAACGAAGCATTTGTCCAACCGATTATTAGTAATAGGGTAGCTAAATATAAAGTTCAAATGGGAAAAGCTGCTCCCAACGGACCTAAAATTGGCAGGGGATCAAAGTTTAGGTGTATTCGGTGTGGTGAAATTGCGAGCGAGAATTACATTCGGGCGGAGGCTATATCTAAGCGGCTAGGGCAACATTTAATGGGAATAGTTGCTGAGGGTGACGGCAGGAGAATTTACCTCTCACCTAATAAAGTACATTTGGAAGCCGCAGAGGTGGATAAACCAGTGAATTACCCGGATGAAAAAATCACTTATAATCCTAGAGATTTTCGACCTCCTTATTATGGTTTGGTAACATATGATGAATTATTTACTTCACGGCAATTGCACACACTAGTATTTCTGAAAAGTCTGGTAAGTGATGCACGGGAAAAGGCTATCCAAGATGCTATTTCAATTGGGAAAAACCAAGGTGAGGCATTTGAATATGGTATTGCATTGACAGTATATCTAGGGTTTTTGATTGACAAATTGGTAGACTATCATTCTACACTTTGTACATGGCATTACTCAAAGGAGTTGATAAGGAATACGTTTTGTCGCCAGGCAGTTGGGATAACCTGGGATTATGCAGAGGGAAATCCGTTTAGTAATTCTTCGGGCTGTATTGACAATATGCTGCGTTGGATTATGCGGAATATTGCAAACTTCCCTGTTGAAGCAAAAAGGGGATTGGCCGTGCAGCGCGATGCACAAAATGGTTGCGGATTGCGAAACGTAATGATTTCTACAGATCCGCCGTACTACGATAATATTGCCTATGCCGATCTTTCAGACTATTTTTATGTGTGGTTGCGCAGAACATTGAAAGATCATTATCCGG
>JAAYQZ010000049.1 GCA_012519025.1 Bacillota bacterium | reverse complement strand
TGATTCTGCAGTGAATAATTGCAGGATTGTCTTAATAGGCGTCCCGGCCTGTTGAGGTGTGCTATCTCGTTCGGGGAAAATGAGGGGTGTTGGGAAGAACCTGAGATCCGTCTCAGGTTTTATTTTTTAACACTTAAGGACAAGCCAAATTCTACTGAAAGGGGATTTAGCAGTGAGGAAAAGACTATTTTTAGTGATTGCCCTTGTGCTGGTAACGGGTTTGATGCTTTCGGGGTGCGGAACGAAAAAAACCGGCGGAGGCAGTGAAGTATTCCGGGTTGGTCTTGAGGCTGACTATCCACCCTTTAACTGGACCCAGGTGTCCAGCGATAATGGCGCTGTAAAGATTGACGGCAGTCCGGAATATGCCGGTGGTTACGATGTAGAGATTGCAAAACGTATTGCAGAGGGGCTTGGACATGAGCTCGTAATTGTTAAAACGGAATGGGACGGGCTGACCCCATCTTTGACTTCCGGAAAAATTGATGCGATTATAGCTGGTATGTCGCCCACTGAAAAACGCAAAGAGACGATTGACTTCTCGGATATATACTATGAATCGGACTTGGTCATTGTGGTGAAAAACGGCAGTGAGTACGAAAACGCCACATCTTTGCGGGATTTCGTCGGCGCAAAGATCACAGCACAGCTAAATACGTTTCACTATGAAGTGATTGATCAAATCGACGGAGTGATCAAGGAAGCGGCAATGGATAATTTCCCTGCCATGCGGGTAGCTCTTCAGTCAGGCTTTATAGATGGGTATGTTTCGGAGCGGCCGGAGGGAGTAAGTGCCGAAGCTGCTAACCCGGACTTCAAAATGGTCACATTTACAGATGGCTTTAAGACCTCACCGGAAGATACTGCAGTTGCTGTGGGGCTCAAAAAAGGCAGCCAGCTTACCTCGAAAATCAACGATATACTTAAAGGGATTTCTTCAGAAGAACAACAAAGGATTATGGATAATGCTATTTTGAACCAACCTGTATCAAATTAGTCATTGAACCTTGTGAATGAAAAACCGGCTACATTATTATGCAGTCGGTTTTTCAAATAAATGCAGTTTGGTTAAAAAGGGAGAGAACGATGAGTCTAGAATGGGTTACACGCATTTTATCTGAATACTGGACTATGTTTTTGCGAGGTGCCGGTATTACTTTATTGATTTCCATCATCGGCACTGTAATTGGCTCCCTAATAGGTTTATGCATCGGAGTAATTCGTACAATGCCCACACCGGAGCGGGGAATAAAAAGGATTTCGCTCAAAGTCGTCAATGCTTTGCTTGCGTCCTATATTGAGTTTTTCCGGGGGACTCCCATGATCGTCCAAGCCATGGTGATTTTTTACGGTACGGCCATGGCATTTAATATCCATATGGATCGTTTGTTTGCCGCGATTTTTATCGTGTCCATCAACACAGGCGCCTATATGGCGGAAATAGTTCGGGGCGGCATTATTTCAGTAGATCGAGGGCAGTTTGAAGCAGCCCATGCCATTGGGATGAACCATTTGGAAACCATGCTTAATGTAGTGCTTCCGCAGGCTATCCGCAATATTTTGCCTGCCACAGGCAACGAATTTGTGATTAATATTAAGGATACTTCCGTTCTCAATGTTATATCGGTTACTGAACTATATTTCCAAACTAAGTCTGTTGCCGGCAATAATTTCAGGTATTTCGAAGCTTTTTTCGTCGCCTGCATTATTTATTTCATCATGACTTTTACCGTGACCCGCATTTTAAGACATTTGGAACGGAAAATGGATGGACCGGAAAGCTATACATTAAACCAAATGCAAGTAGCCGCGCCCGAAGACATGTTCAGGCTGGGCAATCCGAATTAGGGGGGAGAGGCCGTGGTGAATATTATTGAAGTTGAGCATTTAAGCAAGTCTTTTGGCGACAATGTAGTCTTAAAGGACATCAATTTTTCCGTCACCAAGGGTGAAGTGGTTTGCATTATCGGCTCCTCCGGTTCCGGTAAATCTACTCTTCTCCGCTGCATCAATCTGCTGGAGAAACCTTGTGGTGGTCGAGTTATATACAAAGGTGAAGATATTTTAAATGAACAGCACGATGTTTATAAATACAGACAGAAACTGGGTATGGTTTTTCAGCAATTCAATTTGTTCAACAATCACGATGCATTAGGCAACTGCACAGTAGGGCAAGTTAAGCTTCTTAAGCGCTCCAGGCAGGAGGCTGAAGCTGTGGCTATGGAGTATTTGCGGATGGTTGGTATGGAGCAGTTTATTCATGCCAAACCCAAACAGCTGTCAGGAGGCCAAAAACAGCGGGTGGCTATCGCCCGAGCACTTTCCATGAATCCCGATGTGATGCTTTTTGATGAGCCTACATCTGCTTTGGATCCTGAGATGGTAGGGGAAGTTCTCAAGGTTATGAAAGAACTTGCTGAGTCAGGATTGACCATGCTGGTGGTCACCCATGAAATGGGGTTTGCAGAGGAGGTAGCTGATCGGGTGGTTTTTATGGACGACGGTGTCATTGCTGAAGAAGGTTCACCACAACAGATTTTCAACAACCCGTCTGAGGGGCGGACCCGGGAATTTCTAAAGCGTATATTGAATCAATAATTTCGGCCCAACATTTTGGATGAAGGCGAAGAAAATCCCAGTGAACTCAGTGCCTAGCCATGCAGGGAATTTACCCCTTTGAGTAGTAGATATAAAGAGAAAACCAATTACACACTTAAGGGGGAAGTGCAGTGAAAAGAATTGTCTTCTTAGTTTTGGTACTAGCATTAGTTGTTTCCGGTTCCGCAGCCGCGGCGGAACAGTACAAGATCGGCATCTTAGCCCCTGCTGTCACCCATGGTTGGGTTGCTGCAGTAGCTTACCATGCTGAAGCCCGCTGTAAGGAGCTTGCAGATGAGGTCGTCTACCGCATTCAAACCAGTGGTAATGCGGAGGAAATGACAGCACAGCTGGATGATTTGATGACCTGGGGTGCAGAAGCCATAGTGGCGTTCCCGCAGTGGGAAGGCATGGAAGTTTCTATGCAGCGTGCACTGGATGCAGGAATCCCCGTAGTTAACTTCGATATAGTCATTGATCTTGATGGCGTTTATCGAGTGGCGGGTGACAACGAGGACATGGGTATCCAAGGTGGCCACTACATTGTTGATAAGGTGGGCCCAGAGGCAACCGTAGTTATGCTGGAAGTTCCCAGTTCCGGTTCTGTATCTGCACTCAGGAAAAAGGGTTTCTTGGATACAGTGGCTGAGATTGCTCCCGATCTAAACATACTAACCTATGCCACCCAGTTTACTAGGGAAGACGGCTTGAAAGACTTTGCTGATATTCTGACTCGCAATCCGAAAATTGATGCGGTTTATTCCATGGACGATGAAACGTCTGTAGGGGTACTGCAGGCTATTCGAGAAGCCGGCCGCACCGATATTCAAGTGATTACCGGCGGTGGCGGTATGCAGGAATACTTCAATATGATGCCGGAAAACGACGACATCTGGCTGCAGTCTGCCCTTTACAGCCCTGCTATGGTAAAAGATGCTGTAGACGTGGCTCTGCAGGTTCTAAAAGGTGAAGAGGTCGAGATGGTCAAGATTATTCCTACCACCATTGTGGATAAAGACAATTACCAAGATTTCCTCGATCCACACTCACCTTACTAAAACGCAAACACAGTGCAGGGGAAGGCTTTGCCTTTCCTTGCACTTTCCCATTACAGCTCTGGATGTGATTGAATGATCCGCATGGAGAACATAAACAAATCCTTCGGTGCCCATCGGGTCCTTAAAGATGTTACCATCACCATTAAAGGCGGAGAAATATGTGCTTTAATTGGGGAAAACGGTGCAGGAAAGTCTACCCTTATGAACATCCTCGGAGGTGTACATCAACGGGACTCCGGGAGGATTTATATTAACGGCTCAGAGGTTGAGTTTGCTACTCCGGCAGATTCACTTAATGCAGGTATTGCCTTTATTCATCAAGAGCTTAACCTTATTAACGATCTTCCGATTTTCGAGAATATGTTTTTGGGGCGAGAACCAGTCAATAAATGGGGAAGATTGGATCTTGACAGAATGCGTGCTGAAACAGAAGCAATTTTCGGCAGGATGAATATTGATTTGGATCCAAAAACAATGGTGAGAAACTTGGATGCCTCTTATAAGCAGATTGTTGAGATCTGCCGTGCCATTATGATGGATGCCTCTGTTATTATAATGGATGAACCAACTACCTCGTTGACTGCGCCGGAGATCAAGCGGGTTTTCGAGATGATGGATACCCTAAAAAAGCAGGGAGTAGGCATCATTTTTATTTCCCATAAACTCAATGAAGTTATGGAGATTTGTGAGCGATACATGGTCCTGCGTGATGGCGAGTTGGTTGCAGAGGGGCTTGTCACGGATGTTACCGCCGATGATTTGGCCCGGTTTATGGTTGGCCATGATATTAGTACAGACGTCTTAACAAGACAAAAGATCATCGGCCCAGAAGTTTTACGTGTAGAAAACCTATGCCATACCCATGCTTTCCGCAATGTGAGTCTGAATGTAAGCAAGGGAGAAATTCTTGGATTGACGGGTCTTTTGGGTGATGGGCGTAGTGAGCTGTTCCAAGCCATTTTCGGGGCAGAACCTATTGTATCTGGGGATATATTTATAGAAGACAGGCGCGCGCGGCTGCATGGTACAGAACAAGCATTAAACTTGGGAATCGGTTATCTTCCTGGCAACCGCAAGGAAAACAGTATTATTAAAGATATGAATGTCTTAGAAAATGCCTCTATAGTTACTTGGCCGCTTTTTGCACGGCAGGGGATCATCGACAAGAAGAAACAGGAAAACTTGTTTGCTGAGCAAAAAACTAGGTTGGCCATTAGGATGCGAAAAAACACCGACAATATTAACACACTTTCCGGAGGCAACCAGCAGAAGGTGGTATTGGCCAAATGGCTTCCGGCCGGCCCTAAAATCTTGATCCTTGATAATCCCACCCAAGGGGTAGATGTGGGGGCCAAGGAAGAGATCTATGATATTGTTCTGAGGTTGGCGGAAGAGGGAATGGCTATCGTGGTTTTATCCAGTGAAGCCGCGGAAATTATCAGATTGTGTGACAGGGCTTTAGTAATGTATCAGGGTGAAATTCAAGGTGAAGTCTCAGGTGATACCATGACTGAGCATGATATTATGAGACTTGCAACCGGTGGGAGCTTGGCTGCAAGTTAAAGGCGGGTACGGACATGCATGCAGGAACACGTCAAGAACAAAGCAGGATTAGAGGTTGGTTTGAGAGTCGAGGAGCAGCGGATTCCCATTTTGGTACAGTTTTAGTACTTGTAATTTTGATTATCCTACAGACAGTGGTTCTCGGTTTTGATTACAGTTCGGTAGGCCACTGGTTTAGTTCCTGGGCTCGCAACTGGATAAATATTCTCAGAAATAATGCTGGTATCGGTATTGTCTCATTGGGTATGACTATGGTGATCATTACCGGAGGAATTGATCTAGCAGTTGGTTCCACTTTGGTGGCTACCGGTGCCGTGATCATGACCTTACTTGATACGGGACCAAAAGGACTTTTCCTCAAAATGGGGCTCACAGGTATACCTGCTTTCATATTGACAGTGGGTACAGCCATAATTCTCGGTTATGTGCTTGGAACCGTGATTGGCCTTTTGATTACCAAGGGCAGAATTGCTCCCTTTGTGGCAACCTTAGGGGCCATGAAAATCTTCCGCAGTGTTACACAACACTTCATGCAGGGATATAACCCCCGGGTTCCGCGGGAGTTTCTCAAAATATCGAATTTGACTGTAGGCAATTTAATGTTTATGCCAATCATTTATTGGCTCGTTGTTGCGGCAGTGCTTCACTATATTGCTACACGAACCGTTTTTGGCCGGCAGGTAATAGCTGTAGGTTCCAACGAAAGGGCTGCCCGGCTTTCCGGTGTTAATGTGGAGCGGGTGAAGACAAGAGCCTATTCTTTGATGGGCATTTTGGTTGCAATAGCCTCCGTAATCCAGGTTTCCCGCATCGGCTCCATGGATTTTGCCAATGCGGGAAGCGGATATGAAATGGATGCCATTGCTGCCGCAATCGTCGGTGGGACAGTTATGAGCGGCGGTCGGGGAACCATTATTGGTACTGTATTGGGAATGTTGATTATTGCAGTCATGAATAACCTGCTTAACCTTTTCGGGGTGCCACCCTTCCTCAGGGAGGCTTTTAAAGGTCTGATTGTGATATTTGCAGTGCTGCTGCAAAGGAAAGAAAGCGCATAATTATAGACGAAAACGCTGCATCAGTTCTTCCAACTGTACGCCTATATTGCCGATGGCATTGGCGGCTTCCGCGATCTCAGCTGTGGATGCCGCTTGTTCTTCGGTGGATGCTGATATTTCCTGGCTGGTTACATCAAGCTCGGCGGTGTCTTCAGCCACTTCATTGACGAGTTGTAGGGTTGTGGCGACTGTTTCGGTGATCTCTTGAAACACTCGGGTTGTTTCATTGAAAATCTCGTTGACTTCACTGACAGCTTCTCCTGTGGCGCTCATAATGTTGGCACCGTGTTGCAGTTGGTTTTGCAGATTGTCTACTATAGCAGCTATAGATCCTGTAGATGCTTGACTTTGCTCTGCCAATTTGCGCACTTCCTCAGCCACCACCGCAAAGCCTCGCCCTTGTTCACCGGCCCTTGCCGCCTCAATGGCGGCGTTTAAGGCCAACAGGTTTGTTTGATCGGCAATGTCTGAAACTATATTGACTACGGCTTGAATTTCTTTCGCTTGCTCAGAAATATCAGCTAGGGATAAGACCGCTTCTTTGCTCGATGCTACGCTTTGCTCTACTGCACCTACTGCCTGCTCCATCTGTTTTTGTCCGGCCAAAGAGGCTTGGCTCGCTTGCCCTGAATGCTCCGCCATTTTCTCGGTTTTGCCCCGCAGTGCTGATACCGTCTGTGTAAAGTTATTTGCGGCGGAAGCAATTTCTTCAACCGCGGCAGAGTTTTGTTGGCTCGTCGCTGCCAGCTGTTCTCCGGTGGTCATGGAGCGGGTTACTAAGGCATTGATCTCGCCGAGCATGGTTCGCCACTGAGTTTGCAGTTCGCTGATGGATGCTTGGATGTCGCCTATTTCATCACTGCGGTTTGACGCATACGCTCCGGATAAATCCCCTTGGGTGAGTTTTGCCAAATTGGTCACTATGCCGTGGATGGGCTTTGTCAAATAGCGGGCAAAAAGCATTCCCAAAAACAGTGCGACTGCTCCCATGATTAAAGCAAATATCGTGCTGCGCATCACCAGGTCTGCTGTTGCCTTAAAAGCCTGCTCTACCGGTACTTCGACAATTAATCCCAACCCGGCAAGGGGCATATAAGCATACATGCCAAACACCTCACTGCCGTCGGGTCCCATGTATTTGGAAAAACCTCGTTTGCCTGATGCAATCTCCTTTGCGGCAAATGTGGTAAGGGGCGCGTCCGTTTCTGTTGTAAGACCCCTTACTAAAGTAACAGGGACTCCTTGTTGATCTACCAAATAGCTTTGCCCATCATAGCAGATTTCTTGGTTACCCACCAGTTCAACCAAAGTGTCCAATTGAACTGCGCCTCTAACTGTACCGAGGAAGGTTCCATTTTTCAAGACCGGGGCGGCGGTGGTTACCACGAGATTACCTGTAGCCCTTGATAGTAAAGGCTCTGAAAAAGTGTCTTTACCGGTTCGAACCTGTTGGAACCAATCACGATCCCATACATCAAATCCTAAAACATCTGTTTCCTTGTTGGAAGCTGTGACTCCCCGACCATTCGGGTCTACATAAATAATATTCTCATAATGCAGCAGCTGCTGCTGCGCTGCTCGTAAAATCGGCTCCAGGGCATCTTGATCGATGTTCTGTGCCGCGGGGTATTGAGCAATGGTCTTCATTTCCCTCATTCGCTGTTCAAACCACTCCTCGATGAAGTCAATGTTTTTACTTCCTAAAGTGGTGATTTCTCGCTGGATTCCATCGGCTATAGTTTTTTGGCCAATCAGGACAGAGTAACCCATTCCCATGATCAACGGGATTAAGGCTATTACTGTAAACATTAGTGATGTTTTAAAAGAGAGAGTACGAAATTTATTCAAATTTATCCCCTCCTAATATAAGTATCGGCATTAGTCCTGCCAAACTGTAGGAAAATTAGGATTTGGATGGGAATGCGGTATAAACTGTAAACGGGCCGAGGGTAAACTTGAATTAGTTGGGAGGATATGCGTGCAGTGTATTGAAGGCATGATTTGGGTGAAAGGGTGGTTTTGATCAAACATTATTAACATCGGTGTGGTATGCTGGACACAAACAACATATTAGCAAAGGAAGCGGGTATTTTATGGCCCCACAGGCCCGGGAATTCGAATTAGTAGATCAGTCGTTGCTTCGGAGGATGCTTATTTTTGCTCTGCCAATTATGGCCATGAACGTCTTACAACTGCTCTTCAATGCAGCAGACATGGTAGTTGTAGGGCGGTTCTCAGGCAGTCACGCTTTGGCGGCAGTAGGGGCCACCGGCTCTTTAATCAATCTAATTGTTACTTTATTCATGGGACTTTCCGTTGGAACAAGTGTCGTTGTTGCGCAGGATTATGGTGCGGGCAACCCAGATGCTATTAGTCGCTCTGTGCACACCTCTATGGCCATCAGCGTTTTTAACGGTTTGGTGGTAATGGTGGCAGGATTATTGGTTTGTGAGCGTTTACTTGGTGTTATGGGTACCCCTGAGGATATTATTGAATTATCGGCACTGTACATTCGTATATATTTCCTCGGTCTTCCTGCCAGCATGATATACAACTTCGGCGCAGCAATCCTGCGCGCTATTGGTGATAGTCGAAGACCTATGTATTACCTGACTATCAGCGGAATTGTCAACGTGATATTCAACCTGATATTTGTGATAGTATTTGATATGAGTGTAGCCGGTGTAGCATGGGCTACGGTTATATCACAATATCTGGCAATGGTTATGATTTTGGCTTGCCTTGTCAGAAGTGAAGGTGCCATTCGTCTTAGATGGCACCTTCTGCGTGTAGATAGGGAAAAACTTAAGGACATAACCAAAGTGGGTTTACCTGCAGGATTACAGAGTTTACTTTTTTCCATTTCCAATGTGCTGATTCAGTCGGCGGTTAATTCCTTTGGTTCCGCGGTAGTTGCGGCCAGGTCCACGGCCGGGAATGTAGAGGGTTTTGTCAGCACAGCGATGAATGCTTACTACAACGCGGCTATCACGTTTACCGGCCAAAGTGTGGGGGCAAAAAAATACGATCAAATCGATTCCATTGCAAAAGTCTGTACGGTTTTGATTTTCACAACTTGGATTGTGTTGGGTGGGGTAACTCTCTTTTTCGGCAGGGCTTTGCTTGGTTTCTATACTACCAACGCGGAAGTCATAGATATCGGTATGGTGCATATGAAGATCACCATGGCCACATACTTTACCTGCGGCATTATGAGTGTCTTCCCCGGCTTGACCAGAGCAATGGGGTATTCTATACTGCCCATGCTCTCCACGTTGATTGGTGCATGTCTCATGCGCATAGTTTGGTTGGTTACTGTCTTTGCTTGGTATCCCACGTTCGCTGTTTTGTTTTGGTGTTACCCGGTAACCTGGGCCATAGCAGGGGCCGGGCAGATAGCCAGCTTTTTCTATGCCCGCAGACAAGTTTTGAAGCGGGCTGAATTGGAAGATGAGGACGGCGATGACACAAAAGCGCCTGGATTGCCTCAAACGGCGGCGGCGAGATAGATACAAAATACTAACAAATGGTCGTACAGGTCATCATCTTGCTTGGAGTGAGGTGATGGCCTTTAATTGCTGCCACAAAACTGTGCGGAAAATGTTGTTAATCGGTATTGTTATATGTATAATGAAGGCAATAACACAGGGAGTGTCGCAGGCAACGGTTCTGAGGCCCTAGAAGGGACGTGCCGGGGTGGCTGTAATATTATCGCTGCTTTCAGGTGTCATTTTGTATTTCGTCTCTGAGGTTAATTATTTATTCTTCCATGCTTTAGTTGAAGGTTTTGCAATTTTATGCGCGGCTTTAATCTACGTCTTAGGTACCAAGACTTATCATCATTCTAAGAATGATAGTTTTTTATTTTTAGGTATTGCTTATCTGCATGTTGCGATTTTAGACTTTATGCATACTTTGACCTACAAGGGGATGGGTGTATTTCCCGCATTTGACTCTGATGCCCCGACTCAGTTGTGGATTGCCGGCCGGTTCTTGGAGACAATCTCTTTGTTTCTAGTGATTTTCATAGCCCACAGGAAGATTAACCGTAAAGCTGTTGGTGCCGTTTATACCGCAGTTACTACCGGTTTTTTAATCACCATTATGGTATATCCTGTGTTTCCCGCGTGTTTCATAGAAGGGCAGGGCCTTACTACCTTTAAAATATGGAATGAGTATGCATTTATTGCTCTGCTGTTGGGTGGTGCATATGCTTTATATATGAGGCGTGATCGGGTCATGGCCGGTTCGTGGAAGGTCATAAGTCTTGCCATGATCATTACAGCCCTATCAGAGCTGGCTTTCACCCTTTACACCGATGTTTACGGTATTTCAAACGCGGTAGGTCATCTGCTTAAGGTCGCATCTTACTATGTCATCTTTGAAGGAATTATGATTCAGGGTATTGAGGAGCCTTACAGCTTGATTGCTTCAGAACTAAAAGAAATGGCGTGGACAGATGCCCTGACTGGTCAGTTCAATCGTCAGGGAATGCTTGAGGAGATGGCAAAGCATTGGCCTGAAATGACGGAGGCCGACAAGGGTATGGGCCTTTTGGTATTGGATTTGGACAACTTCAAATCTATCAATGATAGATACGGTCACTTGTATGGAGATGAGGTTTTAAAGGCTTTTTCCGAACGACTGGCAGAGACAGTAAGAGACAATGATATCGCCTGCCGGTTTGGCGGTGATGAGTTTGTTGTAGTCCTGCGGGGTGTTGACTTTAATAAAATGATGAGAATTCAGGGCCGCATTCAAACTGCTTTGGATGAGTGGATTCGCACCAGTGAGCGGCTGCAAGGTCTAGGGGTTAGTATAGGTTCGGCTTTCTTGGCGGCGGGGGATTCCCTGGATATGGACAGGCTGTTGAGAGAGGCAGATACCAGCATGTATGCTGTCAAGGAAAGCAAGAAGAGAGCAGCACAAGATCAAACATTGTTAACATCGCCATGATATGATAAAAACAAAAAAGGAGAAGTATACACACCATGAGCCCGGAGTCGCAAAATTTGGAAATGCCCCATCGCTCGCTGCTTGGCAATATGCTGTTTTTCGCAGTGCCGATCATGGCTATGAATCTTTTACAGCTTTTGTTTAATGCTGCAGATATGGTAGTTGTCGGACGGTACTCCGGTAGTGAAGCACTAGCTGCTGTAGGTGCAACCGGTTCATTGATTGGTCTGATTGTTAATTTGTTTATGGGACTTGCAGTAGGGACAAGTGTCGTTGTGGCCCAGGCTTACGGTGCAGGCAAACCCGATGCCATCAGCCGCTCAGTTCATACATCTATCTCTGTAAGTGCGGTCAGCGGTATAGTCGTCATGATTGCAGGTTTATTTGCCTGCAAACCTCTATTAAATATGATGGGGACCCCTGAGGATATTATTGAACTGTCTGCGGTGTACACAAGGATTTATTTTTTTGGTCTGCCGGCCAGTATGGTGTACAATTTTGGAGCCGCTGTTTTGCGGGCAGCCGGAGACAGCCGGCGTCCTATGTACTATTTAACCATCACAGGTATAGTTAATGTTGTTCTAAATATGTTTTTTGTCATCAATCTAGGGATGAGTGTCCGGGGTGTGGCTTTAGCCACCGTTATTTCACAGTATATGGCACTGTTTTTGATTGTGACTTGTCTTGCAAGAAGTGACGGGCCTTTGCAGCTTAGACTCGGGCTTTTGCGAGTAAATAAAATGGAACTTGTGGATATTGTAAAGATCGGATTGCCGGCGGGGCTTCAAGGTCTTTTGTTTTCGCTTTCCAATGTCTTAATCCAGTCAGCTGTTAATTCTTTTGGCTCCACAGTCGTTGCCGCCAGTGCGGCAGCGGGGAATGTGGAAAGCTTTGTGGGAACAGCTATGAATGCCTACTATAACGCTGCCATTACTTTTACAGGGCAGAGTATAGGAGCCAAACGGTATGAGCGGGTAGATGCCATCGCCAAAGTGTGTACTGTTTTGATTTTCACCACCTGGATTGTTGTGAGTGGATTGACGTTATTTTTTGGCCGCAGTCTGCTTGGTCTTTACACCGCCAACCCGGAAGTGCTCGACGTGGGTATGATGCGAATGAAGATCATGATGATTACCTATTTTACCTGCGGGTTTATGAATGTATTTCCCGGGCTGACCAGGGCCATGGGGTATTCCATTTTGCCCATGCTTTGTACCCTTGTGGGAGCCTGTTTAATGCGGATTGTATGGCTGGCAACAGTATTTGCCTGGTATCCGACTATTACTGTCCTTTATATGTGTTATCCCGTCACTTGGGCTTTGGCCGGCCTCGGCCAAGTGGCCAGCTTCTTTTACGCCAGGCGGCAGGTTTTTAAACAGGCCTTGGAAGAGGGTATCCCACTCGGTGGTGATGCAGCGCTTATGCAGGAGACAGCAGCGGCCAAATAGAGATGTTTGCAGAAGGCGTGTGACGCCCTCACTACATAAAGAAAAAGGGGTGCTTTGATGTGACTTTTAGGAGTCCCAATCGGCCGGCAGATACGCCGATTGCCACATTTTCCATCGTTGGGTATGATCCGAAAACCGAGGAATTTGGGATTGCTGTACAGTCAAAGTTTTTGGCTTCCGGGGCTGTGGTGCCGTTTGCCAAAGCCGGTGTCGGGGCCATTGCCACACAGTCATGGGCTAATACAAGCTATGGGCCGGAAGGATTGGCACTGTTGGAAGAAGGGAAGACGGTAGAAGAGGTGCTGGAGATTTTGACAGAGAAAGACCAAGAGCGGCATCTAAGACAGGTAGGAATCGTGGATGCCAAAGGCAATGCTGCCACCTACACTGGTGATGGCTGTTTCGATTGGGCAGGGGGCCGCACTGGGCCCAATTATGCCTGTCAGGGTAATATTTTAGTCAGTGAAGAGACTGTGAATGCCATGGCCTTGTCATTTGAGCAGACCGAAGGAGAATTGGCCCGCAGGTTGGCAGCTGCACTTGATGCAGGGCAAAAAGCCGGTGGGGATCGCAGGGGCAAACAATCAGCCGCGATATTGATCGTAAAGGACAAAGGCGGGTATGGTGGTTTCAATGACAAATATATGGACTTGAGAGTTGATGATCATAAAGAGCCAATTAAGGAACTGATGCGGCTCATGGATCTGTTTGACTTGTATTTTAAAAAGGCAGATCCTGATAGGTTGCTAAAGATTGAAGGGGAACTTGCTTTGGAACTTCAAACACTGCTTCAGGAAAACGGTTTTTATGAAGGAAATTTAACAGGGCAATTCGATGAAAATACTAAAGCGGCTTTGGAGGCTTACCATCGGGTGGAAAATTTCGAAGAGCGCATGCAGGAAGGCGCCGTGATTGATGAAGACGTTTTTGCCTACTTGCAAAGGCATGGGAGCCCAAGATGATTTTCATATAATATGCAATCCTTAGATAAAACCACCGTATTTCGCGGTGGTTTTAGTGTGTGGGAAAAGCAGCCCCGGGCATTGGGTGGAAAATACAGAAGGGCATTGCGCGCTCATGGGAGGCACGGCGGCTATATTAAACCCTTGGGAGCCTTCTTTCACAAGGGCAACGTAACCGGCGGCCCGACCGGAACTGTTTTGATACTGGCGAGCCGCCGCAAGGAAATCTCAATTTTGACGAACCCGTGCTTTGTAAGCTAACTCAAAGTAAAAGTGTAGCAGCCGGAACCGCCGGTGAGTTTGTAATAGTAGTCACCATGTTCCTGAACAAGATTAAAGACATCAGCTGCCATAGTCCGTCCATTTACACTTGCTTTAAATGTTTTGTAATCAAGCTTCGGGACAAACAAGTCAGCTTGGCAGTTAACAGGAATAGTGACGTACATCTTAAACCCGTCTTTACATCGGCTCCATGAAGATGAAATCTGTCCCTTAAGTGTTTTGATCGAACCATCGGCATGAGCCAGTGCTTTTGGTATGATCGGTTTGATGGTGATTTTTTCCCATCCCGGTTCACCAAGCTGAATACCGGCCAAAGATTTGTAAAACCAGGTGTCAACGGTGCCAAACATGATGTGATTGTGGGAGTTCATGCCGGTACCTGTGAGCTTCTCCCATCTTTCCCAGATAGTAGTTGCACCTTCTTTGATCATGTAGCCATGGCTGGGATAGCTTTCTTGAGTCATCATGCGGTAGGCTGTCTCCTTGTATCCCCATTCGGTGAGGGTATCCAGCATATAGCGGGTGCCGATAATGCCTGTGTCAAAATGGTAATCTGTCTGTTCTTCAATATGGGCGATGAGGTTTTTAACGACTGCTTCTGCCGCACCCTCCGGTGTTAGGCCCAACTGCAGACCCAACACGTTTGAAGTCTGATCATTGTTGCCGTATGCCTTTATATCGTCATGGAAATATTTTTTGTTGAAGGCTTCTCTAATAGCTTGGGCTTTATTTCCAAAGTAAACGGCATCTTCCCGCTTACCCAAAACATCCGCAATCTGTCCCAAGCGCATTACATCATGGTAATAATAAAAAGCGGATGTGAGCTCCCTAGGGTTGCGTTTAGGGGGCACGCTGCCCGGTGAGCACCATTCCCCGTATTTGATGTGGGCGACAAGCCCATCTTCTTCTATGGATTCCAAAAACCTCACATACTTTTTCATACCAGTATAATGCTCTTTTAAAACTTCCGTATCGCGGTAGAAACGATACATTTCCCATGCTAGGGTGATATAGGCTGTGCCCCAAGCGGGATCTGCTGGGTAAAGCGGCCAGTATGGTGGAATCACATCGGATAAACTGCCATCCTCTTTTTGGGCATCTTTAATATCTTGCAGGTATTTCACATAAAAGGCCGCCATATCAAAGTTGTAAATAGACTCCTCGGCAACCAGCTGAGCATCGCCCATCCAGCCCATGCGTTCATCCCTTTGCGGGCAATCTGTGGGTACACTCATCAAGTTGGCCAGCTGTCCATAGATGACATTTTGATGGATTTGGTTAAACAGGGGGTTCGATGACGAAAACCCACCTGTATAGTCGACATCTGTGTGTACAAAACAACCTTCCAAACTATCTAAGGCCGGTGTACCGGGGTAACCGGTGACTTCTACATATCTAAAGCCGTGGTAGGTAAAGCGCGGTTCATAAATCTCGACGCCTTGACCTTTGAGAATGTACGTATCGGTGGATGCAGCTGCTCTGTTAATGCGGGGATCCAGTCGGCCTTCGGCATCCAGGACCTCGGAATAACGCATTTTAACGGCAGTGCCGGAAGGCCCCTGTACTTTAAGGCGCGCCCAACCGGTAATGTTTTGACCAAGATCATAAATATAGACACCGGGATCGGGATTTAGAACTTTAGTCGGTTGGAACCGTTTGGTTACTCTAATGGGCGGCATAATCTGTGCTCTCATGTGTCCTCCGGGGCCTTTTACTTTAACTGCCTGGGTCCACTCCTCGTCATTGAGACCCTTCTTGTCCCAACCGGCTGTTTCTTTGCGTGCATCATACACCTCGCCATAAAAAATACCGTTTACTCCCACAGGGCCCCGTGCGGTTTTCCATGTTGTATCGGTGAGGATTTTATCCACTGTACCATCTGCATAAGTAATGTGCAGTTCCGCTTTCAGGCTTGGGAGGCCGTCATAACCAAAAAGAGCATCCTGCTGCCAGCGGAAACTGCAGTAGCGGCCATTCCCGAGCATAACACCCAGTGCATTAGTGCCGCTTTCCAATATATGCGCAACATCATATACAGAGTAAAGTACTGTCTTTTTGTAATCTGTTTGCCCGGGCTCCAGAACACGGTCGCCAACTTTATGCCCGTTGATGCGAAGCTCATAGTAACCAATTCCGGAAATATACATGCGGGCCCGGGTCACCGGCTGATCCAGATTGAATTCTTTGCGAAAAAGGCTACCCGGCCGTAAATTGTAACCGGACTTACAGGTTATGGAATCCCGATCAGCATGATCACTGCTGCTGATCCAATGGGCTTGCCACTGGTCATGGGGCAGGCCGGTATCAAAGGCAGCGACAGGACTGTGACTGCTCGGATTGTTTTTGCTGTCCCACCAACGCACAGACCAATAGTACCTTTGGCAGGGTTTCAATTGCGGTCCTTGGTAAACGATATTAATGGAATGTGAACACTCAATCTTGCCGCTGTTCCAAACATTACCTTTGCCTGATTCGACCAAGTTCCGTGCATCGGCTATGATTACTTGATATGCAGTTTGGTATTCGTTAGCTTTGCTGTGCTCCAGCTGCCAGCTGAGTCTGGGATTTAAACGCTCAATCCCCAAAGGCTCTGAAACGTATTCTAAACGTAAATCGCTCGGTGGTTGTGGCCCTGCTTGTTTAGGCTCTACCATGTGACATCTCCTTTAGTCTTTTTGTAAATATTCCCGACAACGGATGAGTTTCCTGCAAACTCCCAGTAGATGGACTTCTGTGGTCTATTGGGATTTTCGCTCTTAGGCCTGGTTGATAGGGGGGAGATCTGTTTTTGGCCAGCATCTTCAGCTGAAATGAAGGAAACAGCAGTATCTTGACAAAGGAGTACAAACCGGGCAGTGCCGGGTAAGACTGTGTTTTGGTTCGACATTTTGGGAGCTGAGGAGGGATATTCCGTGGATATGGATCAGTTGAAAGCAATCAATGAAACACGAGCCATTGCCCATGAAGTAATTGCTTTGCTTCAGGAAGTGGAGAAAAATCTAAAAAGTGCACGTGGTTGGGGTTTTTACGATATGCTCGGTGGGGGTGTGCTGACCGGTATGATCAAACACAAAAAGATCCGGCAGGCAGAAACCCTTTTAAACGAGGTACAGCAGAGTCTTGTCGAGCTCCAGGAAAAGCTCGGCAGTGTTCATGTGGCTATTGAGGTAAGTGTGGGAATAACGGATTTTCAGCGGTTTATGGACATTGTCTTTGACAACATAGTCTCCGACTGGATCACACAAAACAAGATCAATCAAAGCCGTGAGGAGGCAAAAAGAGTCCAAGATGAAGTCGTAGACATTCTTGCTGCACTTGATCGCTTGGAAATGGAGCTCAGCTGTATGTAGGGGTTTTAAAGATTATGGGTATTGACAAAGGACCCTGCCTTTCTTGAGAGAAAGATATTATCACCAATCTCTTAGGAGGGCTATCATGGTTGATAAGCAGATACCCGTCATCTTAGACACCGACATTGGTTCTGATATTGATGATGCGCTTTGCCTTACATATCTTTTGGCTCACCCAAGATGCGACTTGTTGGGTGTTACCACTGTGTCCGGTGAACCGGAAAAACGGGCTATGTTAGCAGATGCGGTATGCAAAGCGGCAGGCCGGGATAATGTGCCCATTCATGCCGGCTTGGGGAACCCTTTGTTAGTTCCCCAGCGGCAGACAGTGGCCCAGCAGGGGGAAATTCTCGATCAATGGCCCCATGCTTCAGACTTTGTTTCCAACACTGCAGTTGATTTTTTAAGAGAAACCATCCGCAGCCGACCCCATGAAATCACACTTTTGACTATAGGGCCTTTGACCAATATAGCTGTATTGTTTAAGCTGGATCCCGAAATACCGAGTTTGCTGAAATCGCTGGTCATGATGGCGGGCGTATTCTCATTCCCCAATGAGCATGTTCGTTACCCTGTAGAATGGAATATGCTGCTTGATCCCCATGCGGCTTTCATTGTCTATGATACAGATTGTTTGTCCAAACTTTCCGTAGGTCTTGATGTAACTACAAAATGCTGCATGCCTAGGGAACAGTGGGGTAAAAAGCTTAAAGGCGGTGTGTTGGATCTCATCCGGGATGCTGCGGAAGTGTGGTCAAGACAATCCCCTATAATTACGTTTCATGATCCCTTAGCTGCAGCTGCTATATTTGCACCCCACCTGATGGAATATCAGACTGGTTTGATCGAGATCGAACTAAAAAGCAGTATGCTTAAAGGAATGACTTTGTGGGATCCGAAGATTAGCAAGACGAACAATCGAATCGCCACCCAGGTTGATGTGAAAGGGTTTTTCAATGAGTACTTCCAAACTGTGGAAGGGGTTTAGAAATACCAGTCGAACCTAAGGAGGAAAATATGGAATTCAAAATAGAAACCTACACACCAGATGACTTGGATTGTGTGCTCAGGTTGTCACTGCGGGCCTGGGCACCGGTTTTTAGTTCATTAAAAGAAGTGTTGGGGTCGGCTGTCTTTGAAGAGCTGTACCCACACTGGCCTCTCACTCAGGCAGAAACCATCGAAGCTACCTGTCTTGCCAAACAGGACAGTACATGGGTGGCTAAACACCCCGATTCCGGTGCTGTTGTGGGATTTGTGGTACTTAAGTTGAATGAAGAAAACAATGTCGGTGAAATCTATATGCTCGCTGTTGACCCAAAGCATCAAGGACAGGGAATAGGTACAGCGCTCACACATTTCGCTTTAGATATCATGAAATCGCGGGGGATGAAGACTGCCATGGTGGAAACCGGTGGCGATCCCGGCCACGAGCCGGCCAGAGCCACATATGAAAAGGCCGGTTTTACAGTTTTGCCCATTGCTCGCTACTTTAAAAGGCTTTAAGGAAAACTGCAACCCATACGTTAGGTTCACTGGTAGGGGCAATTAAAAAAACGGTCATGTTACAAGGAGGGTATAACCGTGAAAGTGAGGGTAATCTCGATTGCGGAGACATTAGAAGAGGGTCAAAAAGTGACAGCAGTTGCTTTAAAGTATCCGGAACAGATAGCTGCCGGTTCAGTTTCCGGGGAAATGTTTTCTGTGCCGGGTCGCTCTATCACTCGCTGCTATGTAAACGACAGCGGCGGTAAGGGTGATGTGCAAAATAGGGGTTCCTATGTAATGCTTGAATTAGCTGTTGATCCTGTTCCGGGAAGTCCCGTTGGCAGCACCTTGCTTTACGCAAATCAATCTAATCACCGCCTACCTATCTGTCTAAGTGTGGTGCAGAAGCGGAATATATCTGCTTTGGGAGGAATGCAGCTGCCTGCCGGTTCTTTTGTCAATACAGAGGAGTGCAACCTGGAAGTTGACGGCATCTTTGGGGCACATACCTACCAGAACATGCACCATGGCACAACATTAGACTATCGCCTGTTTGAGCCTAAAGATAGACAGGAAGCACTGCCATTGGTGGTGTTTTTGCATGGGGCCGGCGAGCGAGGCGACAACAACATCACACAGCTTTTGGCCAATCGCAGTGCCTTAGAATGGGCGACTCCTGCTGCTCAAGCCGCACACCCTTGTTATGTACTGGCCCCCCAGTGCCCTTTGGATACAAGCTGGGCCGTGAATGTAGGAACAAAAGAAGAGCCGGTTTATGAGGCTTCTTATGCTTTGAAAAACGTATTAAACGTTATTCATGAACTGATAGAATTACATAACATAGATACCAGCAGAATTTACGGTACCGGCTTATCTATGGGGTCTATGGGGACTTTCATGCTGGCTATGGATGAACCAACGCTCTATGCCGCTTTGCTTACGGTATGTGGTGCCAGAACATATCAAGATAAGCAAGTGAAAAAATTGCTCAACAAACCTATTTGGGGTTTTATAGCTGCCGATGATATGCCGCCATTAGTAGAAGGTATGCGCAGAACGTTCAAACAGCTGGAAGAACTTGGGTCGGTTGCAGCTAAACAAGTGGGAGATGAAGCTTGGAACGGTTTTCTACGAGGTGAGAAAGCAGACACCGCGGCCATCAGACAGCTGGCCAAGGCAGAGGCGCTTGGTGCCGACATATTGTACACAGAATATATTCCGGGAACTATTTTACCCAATGGGCATCTTTCGTGGATGCAGGTGTACAGCACGAATGCTGTCCGGGAATGGGTGTTTTCGCAAAAGAACAAAGCACCTTACCGGCCCGCCAAGTAAAAGAGGAAGCCCCATATTTTTAAAAAAAAGGGGAGGAGCACTATGGAATTAACAGAGTATCCGTTTCTCGATCCCGCCCTCGATTTTAACACTAGGGTAAATGATCTTGTCGACCGCATGACATTGGAAGAGAAAGTGTCTCAAACTGTGCATAGCGCAGCTGCCATCCCCAGACTGGGGATTCCCTCCTATAACTGGTGGAATGAGTGTTTGCACGGTGTAGGGCGGGCCGGAATTGCTACAGTATTTCCTCAAGCTATTGGCCTGGCGGCAGCCTGGAACGAACACTTGCTGCATGAAGTTGCCGCGGCTGTTGCTGACGAAGCCCGAGCTAAACACCATGAGTTTGTACGTCAAGGCATTCGCGACATATACACAGGTTTGACTATGTGGTCGCCAAATATAAATGTCTTCAGAGATCCTCGCTGGGGCCGAGGACAGGAGACGTACGGAGAAGATCCCTATCTGACAAGTCGGCTTGCTGTTGCTTTCATAAAAGGCCTGCAGGGGGATGATCCCAAGTATTTGAAGGTAGTCGCCACGCCCAAACATTTTGCTGTACACAGTGGACCTGAGGCGGAAAGGCACAGTTTTGATGCAAAAGTGAACAACAAAGATCTGTGGGAAACTTATCTGCCAGCTTTTGAAGCAGCCATCAAGGCCGGGAAAGCACGCTCAGTTATGGGTGCATACAACCGGACCAATGGTGAGCCTTGCTGTGCAAGTAAGACTCTGTTGGAAGATATTCTAAGGGGCAAATGGGGTTTTGATGGCTACATCGTATCCGACTGCTGGGCCATCAGTGATTTTTACAAATTCCACAAAATAGTAGAAACTCCCCTGGAAGCCGCTGCATTGGCCATGAACAACGGCTGTGATTTGTGCTGCGGCACCCTTTATGCCCTGCTTATTGATGCTGTTAAGGAGGACCTCGTAAAAGAGAGGACGCTGGATAAGGCAGTGAAACGGCTGTTTAAAGCCAGGATGGAACTGGGAATGTTCGATCCAGAAGAAACAGTTTCATACAGCCAGATCCCATATGCAGTAAATGACTCTGACACACATCGAAAGTTGGCTTTGGAAGCGGCCCGAGAGTCGATAGTTTTGTTGAAAAACGATGGGATTTTGCCTATCAGCAAAGAGGTAAATTCAGTTGCAGTCATCGGACCCAACATAGATAATCTCGATGCCCTTTTGGGTAATTACAATGGTACCCCTTCCCGCTATACTACACCCTTATACGGCATTAAGGAGAAAGTCAGCCCCGAGACTATTGTTTACCACACTCAAGGCTGCGACCTGCGCGGTGATTCTCAGGAAGGGTTCGCTGCAGCTGTTGAGATAGCCGGAAAGTCTGATGTTGCCATTCTCTGTCTTGGTCTTTCACCTCGAATTGAGGGAGAAGAAGGTGATGGGGGTGATTTGGGAGACATCACACTGTTGGGTGTGCAGGAACAGCTGATGCAGGCGGTTTATGCCACCGGCACTCCCACAATAGTAGTGTTAATGAGCGGGACCGCCATCGCCGTTAATTGGGCAAAAGAGCATGTTTCGGCTATACTCGCAGCATGGTATCCCGGTGAGGAAGGCGGCCGGGCGGCAGCAGATGTGCTTTTTGGAGACTACAATCCGGCAGGCAGGTTGCCTATCACTTTTTACAAATCTGTGGATGATCTTCCGGATTTTGAAGATTACAGTATGGTCAACCGCACTTACAGATATTTTCAAGGGACACCATTATATCCTTTCGGTCACGGTCTCAGCTATACAGACTTTGCTTATTCAGATCTTAATATAACATCAGGTTCGATTCAGGCCGGGGAAAGCATCCAAGTGGAAGTTACTGTGGAGAATACCGGGACTTTGGCCGGTGACGAAGTCATCCAGCTTTACCTTAAAGACGCAAAAGCACATGCCTCTGTTCCCATCCACGCCCTGAAAGGGTTCCATCGCGTCCATCTAAAGCCTAAAAAGCGCCAAAGGGTCTGTTTTACTTTGACAGCGTTTGATATGGCTGTAGTGATGGAAACAGGCACACGTGTCGTGGAACCGGGTCTGTTTGAGGTGATAGTGGGAGGAAGGCAGCCTGCTGGAATGGGTGAAAATGCCGACCTGCAAAACCTAGTAAAAGGCGGGTTTAGAGTAGAAGGGAAGGCGGTGGAAGTTGAGTTCATGTTTGCACAGCCCCCGACAAGTTGCTAAAAAGCATGAACATGATATACTAAATAAGTAAAATATAGTAATCATTACTAACAAAAAATATGTAGGCTGTTAGCAGAGAGGTAGGTGCCAGTGAGTAACGGAAAAGGCTTGGGACTAAAAGGCAAACTGATCCTTGGGACGGGCTTGATTATTTTTGCAATAGTTATAGGAACAACATTTGTGGCCTATTTGCAGGCACGAGATGTACTGCAGGACACCATCGCCAACGGGGCAAAAACTGAAGCACTGCAAACGGCGGAAATCATTTCCAACTGGGTGCAGTCGGCCAGTCGAGAGGTTGATGCCGTATCCGGGGCAACAGGTATTAAAGGCATGAACTGGACTGAGCAAAAGCCCATGCTGGAGGGGATTTTGGAAGATCATCCAGATTATGAAATGATGTTTGTAGCAGATTTAAGCGGAAGCGCAAACACGACATGGGGCGATACAATGCAGATCGGCAGTACTGCCTATTTCCGCCAAGTTGTGGAAACAGGCCAAGTTGCGTTTTCCGACCCCTTGCCCAGTACGACAACTAAAGATCCGGTTTTCATAGTAGCACGGCCTATCATTGGGTATGATGATGAGTTTGCCGGAGTGCTGGGTGCTGCAGTAAAATTTGATTACATTTGGAATCTTTTGGCCCAAGAGGAACTGAACAAGCATGGATACGGGTGGCTGATTGATAATAATTCCAATACTATAGCCCACCAAGATAGCAAATATGTAGGCAACAGCAGATTCGTTGATGAGCATCCCAAGCTCAAAGAAATCGCCGCACACATGCTGGCCGGTGGCAATGCGCTGGAGAACTTCGTCCTGGACGGGGTGGAAATGACCATTGCCTATGCCCCGATACCCATTACAGGATGGTCTAGCGCTCAAATCACCAGGACGAGTGATGTGTTGGCAGGATTGGATGTTTTGCGCAAGAGACTTGTACCGGTTCTATTGGTGGCTCTTTTAGTGGGAATATTGGCCGCTTCGCTGTTTTCTGATCAACTGATTAGACCCATTATTGTACTTACGGAGAATGCCGAGCTTTTGGCCAAAGGGGATCTTAGACACTCGGTTTCTATTGAGCGAAGAGATGAAATTGGTTCCCTGTCCCAGGCGTTCACGGAAATGGTCGATGCCTTAAAGGGCCTGATAGCCAATGTCCAGCAATCGGGATATAATGTACAGACATATTCCCTAGAGCTGTCTGCCGGAACGGAAGAGACCGGTGCATCGATTACGGAGATGGCCAATACCGCCACAGAATTTGCAGCTACCGTTCAAACGATGCACACCAGTGCCGTGGATCTTTCTGCATCAGCTTCGCAAATATCCAGTATGGTAAATGAGGGCGAAAACGCACTGGAAACAACTGTAGCCCATACAGATGAACTTCGCCAAGATATAGAGGCCTTGGGTCAGGTCATAGATAATCTGGGCAAAAGCTCTGTTGCTATCAGTCAAATTGTGGAGGTAATTACAGACATCTCTGAGCAAACCAATTTGCTTGCCCTAAATGCCAGCATTGAAGCGGCCAGGGCCGGTGAGCACGGGCGCGGGTTCGCTGTAGTGGCAGAGGAAGTAAGGACACTTTCCGAACAGTCTCAGCAGGCCACCCAAGATATTGCTGCCTTGGTCGCCGATATTCAAGGCGATACACAAAGGGCAGTGGAAGGTATGGAGGCCGGTGTGCATAAAGCCCAAGAAACATCGAACATAGTTAGGGTTGGTAGTGGCTCTCTTAAAGGTATTTTGGAGGAAGCGACTCACTTAACAGATCAGATTCAAAGTATTACAAAAGGCATAACCGTTATAGGAGAAGGAAGCCAGGAGATGGCCGCTATGACTGAAGAACAATCGGCCATCGTTGAGAGTTTGGCTTCTAGGGCCCAGGATTTAAGCCATATGGCAGAAGACTTGTTGGCTTTGATCCGCCGCTTCGAGATCGGCACATAAAAAAGGGCCCTAGATGGGCCCTTTTTTTATCTACCCCTAAGCTGGGGATCGGATATATCTCTAAGACCATCCCCAAGGAAGTTGAACCCCAATACAGTAAAAACTATGGCAAGCCCCGGGTAAAGGGTCATATAGGGGGCAGAGCGAATAGCTTCTCGTCCTAAGGCCAGCATTCGCCCCCAGCTGATAATAGGTGGCTGTGCACCAAGTCCCAGGAAACTCAAAGTGGCCTCAACTGTGATCGCAGTGCCCATATTCAAAGTGGCCACCACCAAGATAGGTGCATAGCAGTTGATCAATATATGGCGAAATAAAATTCTGGCATGGGAAAGCCCCAGTGCCCGGCCTGCCATAACAAACTCTTCTTCTTTGAGCTCAAGTACCATGCTCCTAGTCACTCTTACCATGGCAGGTATACGCACAATGGCAATAGCCAACATGGCATTAACGACACCGGGGCCGATAGAGGCCACAATAGCAATAGCCAACAAAATGGAAGGGAAGGCCAAGATCAAATCCATAAAACGCATGATTAAAGCATCAGTCGCACCACCGACATAACCTGCTACAGCCCCCAAAGTCACACCGAAAAACAAGGAAACACCGGTAGCTACAGCTGCCACCAATAAGGAAATGCGGGCTCCAACCAATATGCGGCTCAGTACGTCCCTGCCCATATCATCGGTTCCCAAAATATATTCACCTTTTAGGCCCTCCGGCGGTCTGTAGCTTTCCCAAATGTCCATTTCATATGGATCTTTCGGTGCAATCTTCTCAGCAAATATCGCCACAAAGATTAATATGCCTATCAGGATAATTCCAGTAAGAGCGCTTTTGTTTTTAAGAATCTGTTTCACGCTTCGGGCCTCCCTTATTCATACCGAATCCGGGGATTGACTAGGGCGTAGCTTAAATCAACAGCCAAATTTACCAGGGTGAAAATCATAGCCATCATTAAAACGCCCCCCTGAATGATGGGGAAATCCCGCTGACTGATGGCATTGATAATTAAACGTCCCACTCCCGGCCAAGCAAAGACTGTTTCCGTTACTACTGCTCCACCCAACATGGCCCCAAATTGAATCCCAATGATTGTAATTACCGGCAGCAAAGCATTCCGCAAAGCGTGCTTGAGAACCACTATCTGATGGCTGAGTCCTTTAGCTCTGGCTGTACGGATGTAATCACGGCCCAAAACCTCCAAAAGACTGGAACGGGTAAGTCTGGTAATGATGGCCATCATGCCTGTTCCGATGCTGAAAGCCGGTAAAAGCACATAACGAATTCCTTTGCTCAGCTCATCAAAGCGAAATTGAGTAAACAATACCCAAATACCCTTAAAGATGGAACCATCCCGACCGAACATAGGCAGCCAGTCTGTTTTTAAGGCCACATGGGATAATAAAATAAGGCCTAACCAAAAGCCCGGTGTAGATACACCTATTAAAGCAATTACCATACTTAAATAGTCCCAAATAGACCCGCGTTTAACCGCGGCAATGATACCGAGAGGAATCCCCAAAATAATGGCAATGACTACTGAGGCTAAGGCCAGCTCCAACGTGGCCCCCAGCCGTTCGAAAATCAGGGTGTTAACCGGAATACCCTGGCGGATGGAAACCCCCAAGTCCCCCCTGACTGCGTTGAGCAGCCATCGGAAATACTGGACATAAAGTGGTTGATCAAAACCATAAACTTCGTTGAGCCGGGCCACGTCGTCAGCAGTAGCATCTTCACCTAAAAGCATGCGAATCGGATCTCCCGGGGACAGGTGCACCAGTAAGAAAACCAGTATGGAGATGCCGACGAGCAGTGGAATAAGCTGCAAAAGCCGTCGGATAATGTAGCGAGACATAAAAAAGTACTCCTTCCCCCAACATCAGTAGATAATATATTCAAGGGAATCTACCGGGAGGTGTTCTTTGACGCGGAGGATACCAGATGAGTTCGTCATCTGGCATCCTCTGACTGCATTTTTATACTATCTTATTTGTCTTTGACCATCAGGTGCACATCTTGCCAAGCTCCAGCTCCATAAGGGTGAACTGTCCAGTTCTTGATATATTTATGGTGCAAACCGACTTCTTCGGAGTAGTTGATGAAGCCGTAGGGAACCTCGCGAACAACAATTTCCTGTGCAGTGTTGTAAACATCAAAGGACTCTTTAGAATCTGGTGCAACAGTCCGGCCGTATTCAAGCAAAGTATCCAGCTGTTTGTTGGAATACTTGCCGTAGTTATTGGCACCATCTGTGTGGAACTGACGGATCATAGCCCGATCCGGATCTAGCTGACCGCTCCATCCCAGGATGAAGATGTCAAAGTCATCTGTTTCCTGCACGCGGCTGAGGTATGCACCCCACTCTTCGATGGTTACATCGACATTGATACCGACTTGCTTAGCTTCAAACTGCAGGATCTCCGCAATTCTCATCCGGTCAGGGTTCTCGTTGGTAAACAAACGAATATTGATGTCGCCCGGCTTATAGCCTGCGTCAGCAAGCAGCTCTTTGGCAGTATCTGGGCTGTAATCATACCTCATTACATCGGGATTAAACCAGGGCAGAGCCTCTGGGATGGGTCCAATGCCCGGGGTGCCGATACCGGCCAATACCCGATCAACAATACCCTTGCGGTTGATTACATAACTCAGTGCCTGGCGCACTCTTACATCAGATAAGGCTCCTACTTTGGTATTGAAGCCGAGGTAGTTATAGCCGGTACCCGGTGCACGCTGCACAGCGAATCTGTCATCTTGCTCTAAGCGACTCAGTTCCTGAGGAACGACGCCGCCTTGGAAGATATCGATTTCGCCGGCTTCAAAGGCCAACAGCCGAGTGGAGTTCTCCGGTACCGTACGGAAAACTAAGTTGGGAACATTTGGTTTACCGCCCCAGTAGTTCTCATTAGCCTTCAGGGTCATGCGGTCATCTCGCGTCCAGCTTTGTAGGATGTATGGCCCGGTCCCGATGGGGCTTTGGCGGAAATCCGCTCTATCGCCGTCATGGGCAGGGGTTATGGGCATACGTGCAATGTTGTTAAGCAAAAATGCATAGCGACTGCCCAGGTGGAAAGTAACCCGGTGGTCGTTGACTACTTCAATTTCAGATACATCGGCATACAGCCCACGGTTTGGCGCCGCATTAGCAGCATCCAAAACCCATTCAAAAGTGTACTTTACGTCTTCAGCCGTGAAAGGTGTGCCATCGTGCCAAGTCACGCCTTCTCGCAAGTCAAAACTGAGAGATAAATCATCATCACCAAAGTCCCAGCTGGTGGCCAGGGCCGGCACAATATTCATCTCGACATCGAATTTGACCAAAGGCTCCATGATTACGTTGATGCGTTCAAAAGAGGGGACATCAGTTTCCAGCCTGGGCTCCAGACCCACAGCTTCAGCACCTGTTCCGATCACCAATGTGTCATTGGCGGCAAATGCTGCTCCGCCAAGAGTGAGCATCAACAGTACTGCCAACACAAAACTCAATTGCCTACGCATATCTTACCTCCGTATAATTATATTTTACTGACCTATAACTGTGATATTAGACGTTTTGGCCTGACAACCCTTTTTTTCGTCCACAGGAAATAGCAGCTAATAACGTTATCCGTACATCTTTGCTTTGTATACTGTATATATTCGTCGAGTGATGGCTAAAGATCAGGTTAAATTCATTCCCTAGGGCCGCGGTAAAGGAAAAAACAACTAAAAAGATAAGTATTGATTATGCGAGTAGAGTCGGTAACTGAAAAACCTTTGATTAAATGGAAGGAGAAGAATGATGCAGATCCAAAGGGATTACAAACAAGCGATCTTGGGGAAATACCCTGAGGGCGTGGTTATTGTTGTTGCCAAAACACCCGAAGGCAGATACAATCCCATCACTCTGGGTTGGACTATGATTACTTCCCATGAGCCGCCAATGTTTGCCATCTCGGTAGGCTTAACCCGCTACTCCCGGAAAGTAATAGAAAAAGCGGGGGAATTTGTATTATCATTTCCATCCGGCGAAATGGCAGAAGCTGCCTTGTTTTATGGGACCAACTCCGGCCGCGAACTTGACAAAATGGCGGAATTTCCAGTGGCCACCCAACCTACTGTATCCATAGACTCACTGCTTTTAAGCGATGCCGTGGCGAATTTCGAATGCAAACTGGTATCTCAACTGGAAACCGGTGACCATGTGATCTTTGTTGGTGAAGTGTTGGCATCTCACCAACATGAAGATGAAGACACAAAGCGGTTGTACACTTGGGCACAGGGATATAAAATGGGCGAAGCCGAGCTCAGCAGTGATTGACTGAGCGGGAAACCGGCGAGAAAGTAAGATATCTGCCGCCGCAGACCTAATTTGTCCGGGTGTGGCGGCTTTTTCATAGATAATTCAAATCTCTGCAAATACCAAATCGCTGGGGCTTGGTGATCTCCTTGCGGTCCGAAAGGGATGGGCGAAATGGTGAAAAGCGGTCTAACAAAAGAATTTTGCCTTGTAAACGGCAGGGTAATGACTCCCCACCGGGTTCTGAACCGGGGAGGCATACACATACGCGGCGAAAAGATCGCCCAAGTATTTGACATGGATGATGAAAACAGTGCCGGGACTTTTCAAGCCTTGCCTAATATAGATGTAGGCGGGGCATGGATAGTGCCCGGGTTTATTGATATGCATGCTCACGGTGGAGGTGGCGGGGACTTTATGGATGCCTCAAAAGCAGCACTTGCAGCCATGGCCGCAAGTCACGCCGCCGGAGGTACTACCAGTTTAATACCAACTACTTTAACAAGTTCACTGTCTCAACTGGAGGCGGCATTGGACAATTTCGCAAGCTGCCGTGACAGCATAACTGGTGCCCGCCTTTGGGGTGTGCATTTGGAAGGACCATATTTTTCATACGAGCAGCGCGGAGCCCAGGATCCCCGCTACCTAAAGTACCCTGATCGAGATGAGTACCTACAGATACTTGACAAGTATCCGTTTATTGTGCGGGTGTCAGCTGCACCGGAACTGCCCGGTGGCCTTGAATTGGGCCGTGAACTACGAAAAAGGGGCATTCTCGCTGCTATAGGGCATTCCAATGCCACCTATGAAGAGATACTCCAGGCAGTAGATGCCGGTTATTCTCATATAACTCACCTGTGGTCCGGGATGCCGGGTGTGAGAAGGGTGAATTGTTTCCGGGTGGCCGGCCCGGTGGAATCAGGTCTGCTTTTGGACTCTTTGACAGTGGAAGTGATTGCCGATGGTAAGCATTTGCCACCTGCTCTTCTAAAGCTCGCCTATAAATGCAAAGGCTCCCAGGGCATGGCCCTTTGTTCTGATGCGTTGGCACCGGCAGGAATGGGAGAGGGCAGGTATATTCTGGGAAGTGCCGCAGAAGGTCAAGAGATTATTGTTGATGATGGAGTTGCCTGGCTGCCGGATGGGAGCGCTTTTGCCGGCAGTGTTGTTACCGGGAATGACTTGGTCCGCACTATGGTGGAGCTGGCAGGTATTCCGCTGAAAGAGGCGGTTGAAATGGCTACAGCCACACCGGCGAGAATCCTGGGTATTAATGATGTGACCGGCAGTCTCGACGCGGGTAAATACGGGGATATTACAGTCTTAGACGAAGAACTTTCCGTTGTAAGAACTTTTGTCGGTGGGCAGGAGGTCTTTGCCTCCTGAATGCACAGTTACAGAAAGCGGTGGTAATCATGTCAACAGATATATTTGCATATGACTCCCATGTCCATACCATATATTCCGGCCATTCCCATGATGATGTCACTGTGGATGCCATACATCAAAAACAGCGGGAAGTCGGTTTGTCTCGCATAGCCATAACGGAACATATTTTTGTGCCCAAGGATATAAAGCGTATTCAAAAAATTGCCGAAGAACTGCCGGATGATCCCAATGTTGTGCTCGGCGCGGAAATAGATGCCGATGCCTCTCGTTTGGACGGGACGCTGGTGAGTCCGACCGATGGACTTGATTGGGTTATTGCTTCCTTCCACAAATTCCCCGGCACTGATATATGGTGGCATGACGGTAGTTTTCGGGAATCTAAAGACGAGCAAACAATTTATGCAAAGTGGCTGGAGTGGGTGCATAAAACCATTTCCACAGCCCGGCCTAATGCTTTAGCACACCCTGGAGCCCTAATTAGTCAACTTTCCATGGTTCAGGCTTTTGAAGGCCCTGTTTTAGATGATTTTCGAGAAATAATGGAAAGCTGTCGGGAATATCAAGTGGCCGTAGAACTAAATGAAGGAATGTCCAACAAAACAAATCCCCAGCAAAGAGCCACTTATTATCGATTGTTTGAACTTGCCAAACAGGCGGGAGTAAAGATTGTATTAGGTTCGGATGCCCATTCATTAGCGCAAATCGGCCGCTATGTGTTCGTGAAGGAAATTGCCGAAAAAGTGGGGCTGCAGATGTCAGATTGTATTGTGCCAGAAAGGGAGATTCAAGACTACACCGGTGCTTTGGCAAAAATATAAATGGGGAACTGTTTGATTAATATCCCTGCATTAAATAAGGAAGGGGTGGAATTGGTGGATAAACACATCCTGGCACCGCTCCCGGGTGGGATAAAAGATAAAGTCCGGCTGCGTTTGCGATACACCAAGCCTTTTCCACCTCCTGATTCGTTTGGTGAAGTACAGCTGATCCTAACAAACAAGACTGATAGCAGAATTCAAGGTTATTTGACCATACAGCCTCCGGCGGATTGGACTATTATGCCCGGGGAGCGGTTGATGGTTGCAGTTCGCCCCCGGGGAACCGTTGCTGCGGAGTTTTATCTTTCTATTCCCATGCTGCCCGGCTCAGACCCGCAAATACTGACAATTAGATTGACGGAAAAGGCTGGACTTACGGCTTTAGCGTATTTTGATCTTCGAGATGGTTTGCTTTTTTTGCTTTAGTGCTCAGTCGGCATATGGAGAACATCCGCCAGCAACATTGTGTTGGCGATCAGCAAGATCTCGTCGCTGTTTTGCCTTTGCAGTTCTGTGGCAGTTAGACCGATTTTTTGAATCTGGAGCTTTTCCGCTTGCCACAATATATAACGGCCTTTTTGCGTGTGCCGCTTAAGCGTGTGGCCTGCTAAGACGTTTTTCGCCCAATCTATGCCTCCTAGTCCGAAAGCCAACACCAAAGTAAGGGCTGTGCCTCCTAATGCAGTGGATAATATCAATGTGACCAGAGATTTGGCTATTCCTAAATGCTCCATAACTGCCAACACCACAAGCAGTGTAAGCCCCCAGCGGGTAAAGGCTACTATTGTCGGCGTAAGCGAGGGCCGGTTAGGAAGATACAGTTCCTTTAACAAATCGGTGATGAAATCTACGGCATATAGCCCAAGGCCCAGCATCACAAGGGATGTGATCAATCTGGGCAAGTAACCTACCAGATTTTCCAACAGCAAAGAGGCAGTCTCCAACCCCAAAACATCCAGCGCCATCAAGACTGCCATAAACCAGGCTAACCCGAAAAATAAAGCGCCCACCAATTGTGAGGGTTTGCGGCTGATTTTTTCCTGTTCTAGCAGGCGATCTACTCCGAGTCTGCCTAAAAAAACGTCAACACCGAGCAGCCTTAGGACAAATTGAATTAGTTTGCGCCCAAAGGCCGCAACAATGGCACCAATAATAATGATTATTACTCCGTGACCAATGCGGGGCAAATACGCTGCAAGTAAGCCTGCTATTTGGTCAGTTAAGGCCCGATAAAACACTTGGAAATGTCCCACCATAAACGCTAAAACCCCTTTACAAGTTATTTATCACTTTCATCATCCCTTAAAAATCTTATCACTTGTTTTACGAATCTCACTAAAGGATTTGTGAGGGTCTGCAACAGCATTTCCCATCTGGAAAGACCGGCATCGATTTTTCCTTCCATTTGCCTGGTTGCGGTTCTAACCTGATCTGTCACGGCAATACCGCGATCCAGGAGTACGCGGATGCGCCGCTCGCTTTGCAGCGTACCTTCGGCAATATGCAGAAAAGTCGATTCCACTGCGTGGGCGCCGAGCTGCTGCATTTTGAGTCCCTGCAAAGGTGATAGTGCTTTTAGCTTTGTCATCATCTCCCCCAGTGACATGTCCTTAGCCACCGGTACCGGTTTGAGCAAAAGCAAAGACAGTAAGCGCAGCACTGCAGTCACTATAAATAGAAGCTGTAAACCGCCCAAACTCACTGTACCTACCTCTAAAGTAAGGGGAGTAAATATGCCGGCCAAGGAGCCACCAAGCAGGGGAGAAATTGTGCCGGCGATACCGGTAATGGCCGCAAATACAGCAAAATACATACTGGCACTTTCCCGAGGAGCGGTGGACATCAGCAGCTGGGAAGAGGCAAGTCCGATACCGGACCAAGCAAGTCCATTTAGAAAATAGACCGCCCAAAGAATGCTCCAATTTGATGGAGTTGCAAGCACCCACAACAAAGGGACCAAAGCCCCGCCTACAGAGCATATTGTCAAAAGCGGTTTGCTCCCAATGCCGTCTACTAGATTGCCCCAAAGACGCATTCCAAAGGTGTTTGTAATCCCTCTGACCAATCCCAAGATAGCAATCAAGGAAAACTGCATGCCTAGATCATCTAACAAATACACATCAAAGAAGGGGCTGCCGACTCCAACGGCAAAAGCCCAAATTGTGGAAAATAGGATCCACCGCAAAAAACCTTGATCTTTAAAGGGGCGCCTGATGTCCTGCCAAAAGGAAGACTCACTCCCGCTGTTGGATAGTTTAACATCGGAAATGCGGCTCAGTCCCAATAGTCCCACGATCCCGAAAGCCAAACCTGCGCCGAATAATATGGTAAAACCCATCAACCGTCCGGAAGATGTGCTTTGACTCATTTGCCAACCATCTATGAACTGGGCGGCAGCTAAAGATGCTACCATTCCGGCGGCACTGGCTATCATGTTGCGGCGCCCAAAAAAACGCCCCCGCACAGACTCGGGCACAAGTTCAGTAACCCATGTCATCCAGGCGACTCCACTTAGAGAAGCAAATAGGCTGGCAACGGTCAGAAAGGCAATAAGTACTGTTACAGCCCCCCATTGGCCGGTAGACCAAAACATCATCAAAGGTATCAAAGCGATACATAACCATACCAATCGGTAAAGGCCTGCACTTAAGACGCATACCCGCTTCGAACTGCCTACTTTGGTCACAAAGTAAGAGCCAAGAATCTGAACCACATTTAGCATAGGCGGTAAAGCCGCGAGCAGACCGATTTGAGCCTTGGTGGCGCCGAGCTCTAAGGCAAAACCAACTAAAAAAGAACCGGTAATCACCGTGGAAAACACGGTATTTAGGGCCCCTTCTCGAATAGAAAGATTCAAGTCTTTTTGTATTTCACCGGACACCCCGGCAAAAGTTGTTTTGGATTGAGCTGCAGGATTTGGCATTATATCACCTGGCGTTTTTAGGATTATGAAGCGCGTTGGCTTGCATTTAGTTTATACCTCAGTGTCTTTCTCGAGATACAGATAAACTCCTGCAGAACAGGTCTCATTAAGCATTCCGGTTCTAAAGCTTGAGAAGATTAGGATCTAAACCATATCCCTATAGGTAGATCTAAAAAGGATGAATAGCATTTGTGTGGAATGAAAATGGTGCAAACACACCGCAAACAAAGGAGAGATAATGTGGTCAAGTGGGGAATTCTAAGTACGGCCCGCATAGGTCTTATTTCTGTGGTGCCGGCCATATTGAATACAGCGGAAGCAAAGCTGGAGGCAGTGGCAAGTCGCGGGGCGGAGAAGCTCAAACCTTATTTGAACCAGCTTAGTAAAGATACCGGTAAGGATCTGGAAAGTGTTAAAATGTACAAGTCATATGAAGAGCTCTTGAATGACCCCGAGATTGATGCTGTGTATATACCCTTGCCCAACAGCTTGCATGCGGAATGGACTATTAAAGCAGCCAAAGCCGGCAAACATGTTCTTTGTGAGAAACCTGCTGCCATAGATGCCCTTGAAGCCCGACGCATAATTGATTTTTGTGAAGACTCCGGTGTGTTTTTCATGGAGGCATTCATGTACCAGTTTCATCCTCAATATGATCGGATCAAAACTATAATCTCCGAGGGTCACATCGGTGAACCTAAGTTGATTAGATCTGCTTTTTCATTCCCACTGCCCGATAAGGCAAACATCCGCTACAGTGAAACTCTTGCCGGAGGCAGTTTGATGGATGTTGGATGCTATTGTGTCCACAGTGCCCGCCTGATTTTTGATCAAGAACCAGTAACTGTAGCGGCCCAAGCTGAATTGGAAAATAACGTAGACACCTCTATGGTTGGTATCTTAAATTTCCCCAACGGTAAGGTGGCATCCTTTGATGTGAGCTTTGATGCAGCCCCAAGACAGTGTATGGATATTGTAGGTACGGAAGGTGTTATAACAGTTAGGCGCCCGTGGAAGGCAGAAGATGCACCGGCGGAACTTATCATAGGTGGAAGGGTTGGTTATGGTGAGCAAGATGGTGCTGTCAAAGAAACTCTTCCCTTTGTGTCAGCTTACGAACTGCAGGTAAAAGCATTTTGTGATGCAGTTTTGGCCAAACAGCCTTTGCCGGTTGATCCTGAAGACGCGTACAAGAATATGAGGGTTATGGATGCCCTGCAGAAAGCGGTAAGGGTGGGAAAGTGGGTCGAGGTCCTTTAATGAAGATTTTTTCGCAAGGAGGATGACACATGACAACGGCACCAAATATTTTGCTAATCACCACAGACCAGCAGCGGTTCGATGCTGCTGGTGATGCGGCACCGAGCTTTATGCGCACACCTCACTACGATGTTCTGGCCCGGGAAGGAGTGACGTTTTCTGCTGCTTACTCCGATTGTCCCATATGTGTACCGGCCAGGGTCGGTATTATGACCGGTAAGTTTGTGGGCACCCATGGTATGAGGGGGAATGGTCCGACAACAAACGTTATGGGCAGGCATGATACTTTGCCGGCTTACTTGCGGGAATTGGGCTATCAGACGGCTGCAATTGGAAAAATGCATTTTGGTCCGGAACGTGTTCGACACGGTTTTGATGAGATGATTTTGCCGGCAGATTATTACAGAGAAATGGCTAAATCCGGCTCACCCTATCAGCCGATGCGGCATGGGCTGGGACAAAATGAACTTTACCCTACCATGTCCACAGTCCCTGAATCTCTCACCTTGACCTCTTGGATTTCGGAGCAGTGTGTTGAATACATTAAAGAAAGACGGGATCCGTCTGTACCTTTCTTCCTGTGGTGTTCATATACAAAGCCGCATCCACCTTTTGATCCGCCTGAGCCTTACTATTCCATGTATCGCAACAGCCCGATTCCAGAGCCCTTTGTTGGTGATTGGGCAAAAGATGATGCCTGCCCTGAAGCCTTTGAGCGCTTGCGGCAGGGTTGGTCCTCAGATCAGGTACCACCGGAGGTTATACGGGAAGCCCGTGCGGCCTACTACGGCTTGATTACTCAAATCGATTACAATATGGGTCGAGTCTTCGCGGCGCTTCAGGATTTGGATCTTTTCAATGATACCCTAATCATCTACACATCAGATCATGGGGAGTATCTCGGGGATCACAATACAGGCGGTAAAGTGTTTTTCCATGAATCTTCTTCACACGTACCTTATGTACTTAGAATGCCGAAAAGTTGGGGAAATCGCATGCACGGCACCAAGGTGACAACACCGGTAACACACGCCGATATTCTCCCGACTTTGCTTGCAGCGGCAGGTGGCAGTGTGCCCGAGGATGTTGATGGGATGGATCTCATCGCTTTGGCCCGGGGAGAAATATCGAAGCCCCGACGCTATGTTGAATCAACTGCTAATGACGAACCATCATATTTTGGAATCACCGACGGAGTTTGGAAATATATCTGGTATCCCGAGGGTGGGCAGGAGCAGTTGTTTAATCTTGAAGACGATCCCCATGAGTTGACGAACTTGGCGGTTTCCAAAGACTATGCCGAAAAATGCGAAGAACTCCATGCTGAGCTAGTAGCGAGGGATCAAAGGCGGGGTGGAGAATTCTCTGATGGGGAGCGCTTGATCACATTACCCCGCAAAGGTGATACAGAGCGGGATCGCCGCAATCAAGGGTGGCCCGGTTTTCATACAGAACACTACCACATTGATGTAAGACACTAAACTTGGAATAGAACAGAAGAACCCGACCGATAAGGCTGGTTCCAGGGAGCCAGCCTTTTGAAATCGGCGGTTTTCCACCATTTTAATTGATACAGTACTCACTTTCACGAATTTATCTTGGCTATCATTCTTTCCTGTGGTAGAATAGTGGTGATAAAATTAAAAGTGGCTAGATTAGTATTTTGCAAGGGAGGCATTCATTGAAGCAATAATCCTATACGATTACTGTGGATGATAGCAGACTAACCAAAGGGGGAAATTTCCTGTGAGAAAAATCTTTTTAATTACTGTGTTACTTACTACTGTAATGGCCTTGTCTTCTTTGGGCCATGCCGCTGGAGAGCCGGTGAAATTGGGCCTTGGTCAGGTAACCTCTATTGCCAGCTCAACTGATCTTGGTACCGATGCCAGAGGGAATGTCGTACCACCTATGGCACAGGTTGACAGTGTAACTGCTGCCGCAGCTTTTGACAGCGATGGTAAGATTGTGCATGTTGTTTTAGATGCAGCTCAGACCAAAGTTAATTTCAACAAAGATTTTACTGTTTCCAGTGACTTAAATGCACTGGGTAAAACTAAAAAAGAACTGGGCGATGCTTACGGTATGGGTATGGTCTCCGGTATTGGTAAAGAGTGGTTTGAACAGGCTGCTGAATTGGAAAACTGGATGGTTGGGAAAACGGTGGCTGAAGTTAAGGCCATGAAAGTCAAAGCTAGAGACGCTGCCCATCCGGCAGTACCTGATGTCCCCGAGCTTACTTCTTTGGTCACCATGACTGTGCAGGATTATATTGCTGCGGTAGAAAAGGCCTGGGAAAATGCTGAGTCTGTTGTCGCTGGCGGTGTGAAGCTCGGTCTTGGTCACGAGGTTTCTATAGCTTCTTCCCGCCCCGCCGCTGCCCAAGTTGATACGACTATGGTTGCCGCTTTGTTTGATGCTGATGGCAAAGTGGTTGGTGCCAGCATTGACACCATTCAAAGCAAAGTACCTTTTGATCAGCGCACAGCTAAAGTAACAGCTGATCGCAGCGCGGCTATCAAGAGCAAAATGGAACTTAAAGATGATTATGGAATGGGCAGAGTTTCCTCCATTGGCAAGGAATGGTACGAGCAGGCCGCAGAACTTGGTCGTTGGATGGTAGGAAAGACTGTTAAAGAGATTCAAGAGCTTAAGGTTAAGCGGATTGACGATGCCCACGTTGCAGTACCTGACGTGCCTGAGCTGACTTCCAGTGTTACAATGACAGTGGAAAGTTACCTTGCAGCGATCAGCGAAGCATACGGGAACGCAAACTAGTTTAAACAGTTAAGATGCTATATGCGTGGATAGGGCCTCCCTCCATTGTGGGGGAGGCTTCTTGTCGGGTATAATAGGGGAAAAGTGTTTTGGGAGGCAATTGCATGTGGTTTGGACGGAGATGGGTAATCCTTATTTTGGCGGCGATTTTAATTGCAGGCGTTTTTTTTGTTTATGAACGTGGTAAAAATCCCACCTATGAAAAATACACCGATAGTTTCATGGATACCTTTGACACAGTCACTATCATCGTTGGTTACACAAGCAATGAAAAACAGTTTAAAGAATACTTCAATTATGCCCATAAGCGCTTTCAAGAACTGCATCGCTATTATGATATTTACCAAAGCTATTCAGGCGTTAATAATGTCAAAACTATTAACGAAAATGCCGGCATTAGACCGGTAGAAGTTGCCGAAGAAATAGTTGACATGATTTTGTTTTCTAAAAAGTGGTATGCCCTTACCGAAGGCAAAACCAATATTGCTTTGGGCCCGGTGCTTGGGATTTGGCATGACTACAGGGATGTCGGGCGGATTGACCCCGCACAGGCGAAACTGCCTCCTGTGCACGAACTACAAGCAGCTGCAGAGTACAGCAGTATAGATGATATCATCGTTGATGAACAAAAAGGAACTGTTTTCCTGCCCGATGGCAGAATGCGCCTGGACGTTGGCGCTGTGGCCAAAGGCTACGCCACAGAACTCGTGGCGTTGGAGCTCGAGGAGATGGGGTTTGATTCCTGTTTGATCAGCGCCGGAGGCAATATTCGAGGTATAGGTAAACCATTAGATGATTTGCGGGAACGCTGGGGAGTTGGGATTCAAGATCCGAGAGCTTCTGTCGTGGCGGATGATGGTTTATTGGATGTAGTTTTCATAAACAATGCCTCTGTTGTGACCAGTGGTGATTACCAGCGATATTACGTGGTGGACGGCCGGCTTTTGCACCACATTATTGATCCCGAGACTTTAATGCCCGGAGACTATTATCAGGCGGTGTCGGTAGTTGCAGAGGATTCCGGTGTGGCCGATTTCCTATCTACCGAGCTGTTCTTGCTGCCTTTGGAGAAAAGCAAAAAACTTGTGGAGTCCCTGCCGGGGGTTGAGGCGCTCTGGGTACTGCAGGATGGCACTGTTGAAGTTACAGAAGGGATGGCTCAGATTATGCGCAGCCGGGGTGCTTCAGGTGCCGAACCCCACTAATTTAAATGCCTACAAACTAAAAAAGCGGGGACCCGTGGATGAGCTTTCACATCTGCCAGATGGTCCCCCTTTCCAGCGCTAAATTTCGGGCGGTGTTCCTGCCAGTTCCCGCCAATTGGTCAGCCTAATTCCCAATTCCTCTATCTTGTCCTTGGTTTCCGGTTCCATGAAAATACGATATTCCCATGCCCGCTGCTGCCACGAATCGGTGATAATTCGCATACTGTCACTTTCTAAAGCCGGGTGGATGATAAAATATGTAAGTCCGGATTCCAAATTCTCCAACTGTTTATAGATCAGCTTTTTCTTCTCCGCATATGTTCGACCTTCCGCGGCGCCGTAAAGGGCCGTTATTTTAGGGGTACTGACACTTTGCATAAGGTCTAACAAATTCGGGTCATAACCTTGGTTGAGAAGTTCTGCTTGAAGTTTCGGATCAGGATCTACAACCATAGGTGAAATCGCATATTCCTGCGCAGCATCTATATATACTTTTGCTAGATCCAATCGGGCTAAAGAAGCCCCCATGTGAGTATCAATGTGTGTGGGTGCGGCTCCCCAATCAAAGGCCTGTTTAATCTGTTTAAGTGTTTCCCGGGCAACATCTGCCGAAGAGGCATTTAAAGCTGTTTCCTGTGTAGTTCTGTACATAAATCCAGATTCATCAACAAGACTTGGGGATTGAGTTAAAGGACGCCAGCGATAACTTTGCCACTCACTTGTCAAAGTGATGTGGATGCCTATATCAAGCTGAGAATGCTCTTTAAACCAGGTCATAAACTCGTAGGCCCATGGGCAAGGCATCATAACACTGCCACTTGTGGCAGAACCCCGAATTAAAAGCTCTTTGGCCGCGGCATTGGCTTCCCTGCTCATTCCGATATCATCACAATGTACGATTAAAAGCTTTGTAAGCCGTCTGTGGGTCATGTTCTCCCTCCTCAAGAAGAAATGTCAACCTATCTTTCAGCGCTGCCGGAACTACTCCTGCTCAATAGTGATCCCCTGATTTCAATTCAGTAAATAATCCCAAATATGCAGGAATCGAGCCAATAGCAATGAATAGTTAGGCAACACCAAAAATAAGGAGGAATAGGCAATGACTAAGCGATGCCGGATAGCTGCGCTGATTTTGGCTGCCATTTTGGCTTTGGTATTATCTCAAGCCGCGGTGGCCAAGAAGGTCACTATAACGTGGTGGTTGAACCCTTGGCGCATAGAACCTCCGGGGTTTACAGGGGAGCATGCTGTAACCGGTGACGATTACCCGGAATGGGTGAAACAGGAGTTTGAACGGCTGCATCCCGATGTTGAGATCAAGTTTGAGGTTGTACCCAACGTCGGCTTTATGGAAAAACTCTCTGCGGCCATTTTGGCCGGGAATCCCCCTGATGTCTCCAGTTTCTACAAGAAAGAATGGGCAGTAAGAGGTTTGTTGGAACCGGTGGATGATTTTGTCACTGCCGCAGATGTGGCAGATTGGTATCCCGAAGCCTACAATTACCTTGCGGCTGATGGAAAGCATTACCTGTTTCCCCGCAGCTACGGCACAAACGGTATGGGCTCTACCATGCTTTTGAATCCCAGAATTTTTGCTGAACGGGGGCTCGATCTGCCTGCCTTACCCGATCGCTCCTGGACTTTGGACGAGTTTTTGGCTGCGGCGAAAAAACTCTCTTGGGATGTGGATGGGGACGGCATTAATGATCATTATGCGCTGGCTTTAGGCGCTCAAGACTCTGAAAATAATCCCGCCTGGTTTTATATGCGGGGAGCGAGTATGTTCAATGAAGATGAAACAGAAATCGTTATCGACTCAACTGAAGGTATTGCGGGCTTGGAATTTATGGTAGACATGATCTACGATCATCAAATTGCTCCCCGCGGTGCGGAAGGTATGGGTATTTACGACATAATTAATCTGTTTCACAGCCAAAGGACGGCCATCGGCTACGGCGGCCCCTACGAAATTGGTCGCATTTACCGTGCTGTCAATGAGGGGAAACTTGATGAACCTTTTGAAGTGAAAATTGCTCAATACCCTCACATTCCTGAAATAGGACCTGTGGCACACTATGCCTGCGGTGGATTTGTAGTCTTCAAGCAGAAAGACGCAAAGAAACGGGAAAAAGTCATGGAATTGGGCAAATTCTTGACCGACACTGATAATACCAGGTTGCTTAAATCGCTGCTTTATATCACTGCCAGAAAGTCTGTCAATGAAAATCTCTATGATGACAGTGTCTTTGCCGATGATGTTGGAGTATATGCCAATGCATTAAGCCATGGAGTACCTTATTACGGCAGTCCGGATGTGGATTTTAGTGAAGCCAGCAAGTTTTGGCAAGCTGCTTTTGAGGCGGCTTTCACAAAAGATAAGGCTCCGGAAGATGCCCTCAAGGATTTTGCCAAAGAAGCTAACCGCATTTTATTTGGAAAATAACAATTGCCTTGCATATCGGAAAAGCATTGGATTCATGGTGCACTGCGTGGGGCGGGCTGTTTATTGGCCCGTCCCGGGGTGCACGAAGGGGAGGTAGCTTTTGATGGCCAATGTATGGACAAGGCTTAAGAAAGACAAATGGGCATATATATTTCTCTTGCCCAGCTTTATACTGTTTGGTACGTTTTTCTTGTTTCCTGTGGTATGGTCGGTTTTTTTAAGCCTGATAGATTACCAAATATGGGGCTCAGAGTTTATTGGATTGGACAATTATCGTATGATCGCGACAGACAGGATCTTTTGGGTATCACTGCGCAATAACTTTTTCTATGCTTTGGGGGTAGTACCGCTTTGGCTTGGCAAAGCATTGATCATATCGGCGTTGATCTTTCCCTTCCGCAAGTCTATCCAGACTTTTTTTAAAGCTGTGTTTTACATGCCCCACATTACCTCTGCCGTCATTATTTCCATGATATGGCTTTGGATATATAACCCGCCTTTTGGGTTGTTGAACTACTTTTTATCCCTGTTTGGAAAACCGGCTGTAGCATGGTTAGGAAACACAAAAACTGCTTTACCTGCCATTATCGCACAGACCGTTGTCATGGGCGGAGGTTCATCTATAGTTCTTATTTCTGCGTCAATGAACGGTATCCCCGTTCATCTTTATGAAGCAGCGGAACTGGATGGGGCTTCTAAACTCGTTACATGGTTTCGCATTACTTTACCATTGCTGCGGCCCACCATTCTATATCTGGTTGTCATGGGTACCATATCTTCATTCCAGGTATTTACACAGATTTATACCATGACTAAAGGTGGTCCCCAATTTTCGACTATTACCATCGTGTATTTAATCTATGAAAAAGCATTTCGCAGTTTTAGATTCGGTCCGGCTTCAGCTATGGCCGTCGTGTTATTTGCAGTAGTGTTTTGCTTTGCGATTGTCCAGTTTCGCTGGCTTGGTGGAGAAGTGGAATATTAAAGGAGGTGGCCTAAGTGGTAAAACGGAAAATGCCGGTTGGTAAGATTGTGTCATTTATTCTTTTGATTGTTATGGCCCTTGCTGCGGTACTGCCTTTATATTGGATGGTCTGCACCGCTTTTCAAAGGCCTTCCTTAACAATGGAATTCCCTCCGGAATGGATTCCTGCTAATCCTACGTTGGACAATATGCGAAGATTCCTAGGTCGCCCATATATCTGGACATGGACGTTAAACAGTGCTGTTGTGGCGGGTACAGTGACATTGCTGCATGTTTTTCTGGCAGCTTTAGCCGGCTACACTTTTGCCAAAAAGGAATTCATCGGTGATCAATTTCTTTTCTGGCTGTATGTGGGCTCCATGATGGTGCCCGCCCAAGTGACGCTGATTCCCCTGTATTTGTTAATGAGCAAACTGTGCTTTCTGGATACATATGCCGGTTTGATAGCTCCCGGGATTGCAGGGCCCTTTGGGGTGTTTTTGATGAAACAGCAGATCAGTACCTTACCATCGGAATTGCTGGATGCGGCAAAAATCGATGGCTGCAGTGAGTGGGCACTGTTTCAAAGAATTGTTTTGCCTCTTGCCAAACCGGGTTTAGCGGTGCTTGGCATATTTACCTTTGTGGGACAGTGGAATGCGTTTCTTTGGCCGCTAATTATCACCCGCAGCTCTACTATGCGCACACTGCAGGTGGGTCTGACTCTCATTCAAGAAGAAGTGCCGATGCAGTTTGCTGTATTAATGGCGGGGGCTACTTTTGCCGCCATCCCCATGCTCACAGTATTTCTTATTTTCCAGCGGTATTTCTTGGAAGGAGTTACGGTAGGAGCCTTGAAAGGATGATTTGTCAAATATCCAATGCATTGTCCAAGTGCTGGGAAAGGAAGGTTGGACTTGCTGATTACTTTTGATTTAGATGGGGTTTTGCAGCAAAATCCCTTTGGTCGAGGTGTGTTTCCTGAGGTTACAGCGGAAATAGGGGAGATATTGGCTGTACAGGCCGGGCTTTCCTCCGCTAAAGCAGCCGCAGCCGTCATGAAAATGATTCGAGAAGAAGCGCTGCAAAGGCTTTTAAACGGTGATTATGTAGGGGCATACGATTGGGATGATATTATAAATGATGTTGCGAAACATGTGGGCAGTCCCCAGCATTTCGATGTGGAAAAGCTCGTTGTTAAATATTGCACTCCTGATTATGTTTGGGCATATCCCCATGCTGCCCGGGTTTTGGCTGAACTGTTCAATACAGGCATAAGACTTGCTGTAGTGACCAATGGGTTCTATAAATACCAAAATCCCGTGATGGAGGCTATTGGGCTGCGGCAATATTTCAAGAAGTTTATTACCCCTGAGATGGTTGGCATTGTCAAGCCTTTTCCTGTCATTTATCATGCTGCCTTTCAAGATGATGATCACTTTCGGCTTCACGTGGGAGACATGATTATCCATGATGTTTGGGGGGCCGCCGAGGCCGGCTTGCAGCCGGTGTGGATGGTGGAGGAGACAGCTTTGGAGCACAAAGTTAAATCCCTGGCCCCCTGGGAAAGACCGTATGATGAATCTATAAAAGCCTTGGTTGAGCTGGCTGTTTCCAATGACCCCGGCGTGGTTGCTTACCCTGATGTAAAGGTGGATGATTGCACGCCCTACTGTATAATTTGCGATTTACGAGAAGTGCTGGATATAGTCGAATATATTTCTAGATCCTAACCACACCAAGAAGGGAGTCAGGTTAAAATGTTGGCAAAAACCCGCGCCTTAGTGAAACAGTTTGTGGAAGACAGACATACACCCGGTGCAGTGATGATGGTAGGATGCGGAAGGAAAGCGTTTGGTCCTTATGGGATGGGCCACACAAGTTTTTTCCCCGATGCTTTGGAGGTTGGGGAAGATACAATCTATGACCTTGCGTCCTTAACAAAAGTTGTCGGCACTACAACAGCGGCTTTGCTGTTGGTTGAAGCCGGATGTCTTAGTCTAACCGACACGCTGACCGATTTCTTCCCAAGTGTCCCCGCGGATAAGGCAGATATTACAGTTGCTGGTCTTATGACCCACACGACGGGGATTTCCCAAACAGAGTTTTATCGTTTCCTGCAAAATCCCGATGGGGTAGTCAAACATATTTTACACACTAAATTGGCTTTCACACCGGGGACCCAAGTGTTGTACTCATGTTTAAACTACATACTGCTTGCGAAAATCATTGAGAAATGTGCTGGAGTATCTTTAGATCTGTTTGTCAATGATGAGATTTTAGAGCCGTTGGGTATGGAAAGTACATATCACAATCCCCCCACCGAGCTTTACGAACGCATTGCCTATACTGAATGGTGTCCTTTTGAGAAACGGTTTCTTAGAGGATGTGTCCATGATGAGAACAGCCGATTTTTAGGAGGAGTAAGCGGTAATGCTGGGCTTTTTGCAACAGCCGGCGACCTGGGAGTGTTTGCCAGGATGCTTTTGGCCGAAGGAGCACACGGCCCTAAACAGTTTTTGCATCCGGCTACCGTCCGTTTGATCAGGACCGATCGTACGCCCCATCTGCAGGAAAGCCGCAGTATCGGCTGGCAGATGAAGGGCAAAGGTTTTTCGTCAGGCGGTGATTTGATCTCCCCTTCAGCTTTTGGGCATACAGGT
>JAAYQZ010000048.1 GCA_012519025.1 Bacillota bacterium | reverse complement strand
GCACACCAACCGCCGCATCGGTTAGGGTCTCCCTCAGCTGCTTTTCATCATGATACCACAAAATCCCATACTCATCTGCTAAAGATTGAAGCAAGGAGTCGTTTGTAACTAGAACCAACTGCCTTTGGGCCTCTAAAGCATAGCTTTGCAGGAGCTTCAGATTCACAGGGTTTCTTAGAACTGAGACAGACGGATGATCGACAAAGATCGCCGCGGGATCTTCCGATGCCCGCAGGGCGGACATAACTTCCGCCATCCCATCGTCTGGTTCCAAACGGTAAACAGGCCATCGTTCCCAACCCAGTTAGGCCACCTTCCCTTCTTTTGCCCGGGTCGATCAACCGGTGCCTTTCAACCAGTGCGATCGACCGCCCTTTGGGCCTGAATATAGCCGCGCACCAATTCAGAAAGCAGTTCATCTCGCTCCACTGTACGAACCAGAGTGCGAGCATCACGATGTGACGTAATATAGGTGGGATCTCCTGACATGAGATAACCAACAAACTGAGCAACGGGATCATAGCCTTTTTCTTCCAAAGCCTCGTAAACTTCAGCAACAATTCGGGCCGCGCGGTTAGCTAAATATCCCCGCCTGTACAAAGTTGTCCGGTCATGGGCTTCATGCATACCAACACCCCCTGCGGGTATTTATCGGCTCTGTCTAGAATATTCTGGGCAAATACTTCGATTCCTCCCCATGGAGCATAAAGCAAACGGGACACCGTGTGTCCCTTGTTTGCATCTAATCAGCAGGTTGAACTACAGCCAGTTGTTTTTCTATGCTTTCTTTTGCGAGTTTAAGCGCTTTTTCCAGATTCTCCGGTTCACGCCCGCCGGCCTGGGCCATATCCGGCCGACCACCGCCGCCACCTCCAGTGGCTTGGGCAGCCACTTTTACTACCTCGCCGGCTTTCACACCTTTGGTCACAATATCAGAAGTAACCATGGCCACAAACAACACCTTGTCAGAGAGTGCCGAGCCAAGCAAAATAACACCGCTTTGAAGTTTATCTCTCAGACGATCCCCAAGATTTCTCAAACCGGCCGCATCTAGGCCCTCCACCCCAGCCGCCAAGACAGAAACGCCTCCTATCTCTTCGGCTTGTTGGAGCAGATCTTCGCTTTGAGCACCGGCCAGCTGTCCTTTATATTGCTCAATTTCGCGATGCAGTTCTTTTTGCTCTTGAAGTAATCTTTCTACACGTTCTTTTAGATTGTCAGGGGCGGTCTGCAGCAACTCACTAACTTCCCTGAGGGCTCTTTCCTGGTTAGCGACATGCTTGACGGCAGCTTTACCTGTTAAGGCTTCTATGCGCCGTACACCAGCAGCCACTGCACCCTCACTAACAATTTTAAAGAGCCCAAGCTCCCCGGTGCGCCTGACATGGGTGCCCCCACAAAGCTCTTTGCTGTAAGGTTCTATACCTACAACTCTGACCATTTCTTGATATTTCTCGTCAAATAGGGCAATTGCCCCTATTTCTTCGGCTTTGGCTTGATCCATCCATTTTACATCCACCGACACATTGGCCCGAATAGCATCATTGACCATCTTTTCAATTTGATCCAATTCATTTCTTGTTAGAGCACTAAAATGAGTGAAATCAAAGCGCAGCCGCAAAGGTTCAACTGACGAGCCGGCCTGATTCACATGATCACCCAGTACTTCCTTTAAAACACTGTGCAGCAAATGGGTAGCAGTATGATGACAGGCTGCACCTTCCCGATTCCGCTCATAAACAGTAGCCAAAACAGTATCTCCTACTTCGATCTGCCCCGATGTCACCCGGCCTTTATGAACGATCAAATCGGCGGCAGGCGAATGGACATCAGAAATTGCCGCTGCACCAAGAAGACCGGTAATTGTCCCTTCATCTGCCACTTGTCCACCTCCAGCAGCATAAAAGGGTGTATGGGATAGAATAATTTCCACTTCTTGATCTTTAGTAGCTTTGCTTTCCGGCTCCCCATTCACCAATACAGCCAAAACATTAGTTTCGATCTCCAACTGATTATATCCCACAAACTCAGTGGAGTACTCTTTGTGAAGTTCAAGATAAATGCCGGCCCCTTCTTCCAAATAGCCAGTCTGTTCGCGGGCCGCACGTGCACGCTGTCTTTGGGCATCCATCATTTGGCCAAAGCCGACTTCATCAACCTCAATATTGCTTTCACTCAGAATCTCAATTGTCAATTCCAGTGGAAACCCGTAGGTATCATATAGTCGAAAAGCATCTTCTCCTGCCAGCATCTTACGGTTGCCGGCCTCGAGTTTTGCCGTCAGATCTTCAAGTATTTTCAGGCCTTGTTCCAGAGTATCTCTGAAACGATTTTCTTCAAGTTCAATTATTTTCAGAATATAGGCCTTGGCATCAATCAGTTCCGGATACGGTGCCTGCATGCACTCCATAACCTTGGTGGCTATTTGCGGCAGAAAGCTGTCTTTAATCCCAAGCAGACGGCCATAGCGCACGGCTCTGCGCAAAAGACGGCGAAGGACATAACCCCGGCTTTCATTGCTGGGCAAAACTCCATCAAGTATCAAAAATGTAACACTGCGTACGTGATCGGCAATTACCCGAAGTGCCGTGTCATCTGCCCCACCTTTACCATATTCCACCCCGGCTAGTCTTTGAATTTCTTCAATAATGGGCCGCACTTCTTCGGTATCAAAGATGCTGTCCACACCCTGCAGGATTGCAGCAGTGCGGTCAAGCCCCATGCCGGTATCGATGCCCGTTTCATCCAAAGGGGTCATATTGCCTTCCTCATCTTGATGAAACTGGATGAAAACAAGATTCCAGAATTCCAAAAATCGCTCACAATCACATCCCGGTTTACAATCGGGGTTATCGCAGCCGTATTCTGGACCCCGATCAAGATAAAGCTCAGAACATGGCCCACACGGACCGACTCCAATTTCCCAGAAATTATCTGCTCGACCGAGCCGCACGATGCGCTCCAGTGGAATACCGATATCCTTATGCCAGATTTCCATTGCTTCATCATCATCAAGGTAAATGGTAGCCCATATCTGCTCGGCCGGTAAGTGCAGATATTCTGTAGAAAACTCCCAGGCCCAGTGAATTGCTTCTATCTTAAAGTAGTCTCCAAAAGAAAAATTGCCCAGCATTTCGAAAAATGTGCCGTGACGATCGGTCTGGCCCACATTTTCGATATCGGCTGTTCGCAAACAGCGTTGGCATGTTGTTACTCGCTTGGCAGGCGGTGTTCCTTTGCCGAGAAAATATGGTTTAAAGGGCACCATGCCGGCACCTGTTAGAAGCAGGCTCGGATCACCATGGGGAACAAGCGATGCACTGGGTAAACGCTTATGGCCTTTGCTTTCAAAAAACTGCAAAAAACTCTCCCGAAGTTCGTTTGTACTCATTGGCTTCATGTCGTGGGCGCTATTGTCCAGTTTGGAACCGACAAAAAAAAGTCGCCCGCTCCCTCCCTTGTATATCCTGCGCGCGAAGCAGACTTAAACAAACTCAATAGAATATAGTTAGATCCATTATTAGCAGTTCGATCATATCCAACCAGGAAACGTTTGTCAACTATATGTCCTTAACATGCGATCCAGGAAAACGACAAAAATCCGGATAGTTGCTGCCACCGGAACAGCCACTAAAACCCCGGCTATCCCCCACAAGCGCCCTCCCGCCAAAAGTGCAAATACTGTTACTACAGGATGCAGACCGACCCTACCGCCGACAATGCGAGGTGCGAAGACAACAGCCTCCAATTGATTGACCACAAAAAACAATGCTACTACCCAAAGGGCTTTCCAAGGTGAGGATAAAAAGGCAAAAATAACGGCAGGTACCGCACCCACTACCGGCCCAAGGTAGGGTATTAAATCAAATATACCGGCTAAAATCCCCAATAGGGTAGCAAACTGTACATCCAAAACCACTGACCCCAACGTGATCAAGACCCCCACTATACCTGAGACAATTAGACGACCCAAAACAAAACCGGTTAAGATCCCATCAATTTCCTGGAAAAGCTGGACAACATGCTCTTTGTAGGCCGACGGTATCTTATTAATCCAATTCTGACTTATTTCATCCCAGTCTAAGATCACATAGTAGGCAATAACAGGGGCCAACCAAAACCAGAAAAGTTTTGAGAACAGCTCTACCAAAAAATCCACTAACTTACCGGCAAATCCCTGGACAAATCTCTCGGAACGCTTGATGGCATTATCAACCATTTCCTTGAGATTAGCCGGCAGTTCCAGACGTTTGATATCCCCAACGGTACCTTTGGTAATATTCTCTATTTTATCTGTCTGATCAGGCAATTTGAGTAGTATTTGATTAAGCTCTGCCAGAAGGCTGGGCATAAATACATAAGTAACAAGACCGATGACCACGGCGAAAACCAAGTAAACCAAAATGATACTTAATTGGCGGGGCACTTGCCGCTTTTCCAATGCAGCAACCGCCGGATAAGCCAGATACGCTACTGCGCCGCCCAAGAAAAAAGGGCCCAAAACCCCCCTCACCAGAAATAGGAAAAACATGCCGAAGAGGATCCCGGCCCCGATAACAATGCTCCTCAAATGCCGCATCCAACAATCACCATTCAATCTCTCCAGGCATGCCAACCGGCCTTAACGGCATCTGTGCCGGATTGCACTGTGGATCCGATTTGGCGGGCCCCGTGTTTAATGCTTCTGGCAGTTCGATGGGCTTGCTTGCGCACCTGGCGATCACGCTTTAACAACATTTTTTCCACAGATCGATCAGTTCTAAGCATCCAATAGGCACCGATTGCTGCGCCGGCAAGACCCCCAAAGAGCAGGCCCCTTATAAATCGCGTATTCATCAATTAGCCTCCTTATGGTTCCTCTCGGGTTGGCAGATTCCACTTGCGCCCGGCTTTATTATGCCCGTAAGGAGACACTGTATAAAGGAACCAAATGCCCTCCTAGGAAGACATTGGTTCCACGATTATACCCCCGCCTACAACTGCATCACCTTTGTACCACACGACAGATTGTCCCGGTGTAACAGCCCGCTGCGGGACCTCGAAAATTGTCAACACACCCTGCTCAACCGTTCTGAGCAGCGCCGGTGCCGGTTTGGTATTATACCGGATTTTAGCCTGGACCTGCATCTCTTCCTTAAGCTCCGGTATTGAGATCCAATTTATATCCACAGCCCGAAGTCCCTGTGCAAAGACTGCGGTTTGTGAACCGACAATCACTTGATTTTTCTCCACATCCAGCCCTACAACATAAAGCGGCTCCGGGGCTGATATACCGAGTCCCCGTCTTTGTCCTATGGTATAAAATGCGACACCTTCGTGGCGCCCCAACCGGTTGCCCTCCATGTCCACAATATCTCCGGGACGGTGGCTTTCAGGGGCTTGTTCTTGTAAAAATGTCCGATAATCATCATTTGGTACGAAACAGATCTCTTGGCTGTCGGGTTTGTCGGCTACGGGTAACCCCAACTGGTGGGCTTTTTCTCGAATCTCATCTTTTTCAAATTCGCCCAAGGGAAACAGCGTATGGGCCAGCTGTTTTTGTGTCATGTTGTATAAGGCGTACGTTTGATCTTTTGTCTGATCTCGGCCCTGTTTCAAGATATATCGTTTGGTGGCAGGGTCCTGTTCTATAATAGCATAGTGGCCTGTGGCCACATAATCGGCATTGAGCTCTAAAGCCTTTTGCCAAAGTGCTCCAAACTTAATATTTCTATTGCACATAATACAGGGGTTGGGTGTGCGTCCTTCCAAATATGCCTCAGTAAACGGCTGAATAACTTCTTCACTAAAGGTGTCCCGCATGTTTACGACATAATAAGGGATGTCCAATTTTGCTGCGACCCTGCGGGCATCTTCCACAGCATCCAAAGAACAGCACCCTCCATCCGCATCTTCCATGCCGACGGGCCAAATTTCCATAGTCAAACCTATGACATTATACCCGGATTGTTTGAGCAAAGCAGCAGCCACTGAGCTATCTACACCGCCGCTCATAGCGACAACTACTGTGCCTTTACCCATTGTTGTCATTTTCTGTTTCAGTACCTTCCTGTTTTTGCAGATAATCCTCAATAGCTCGCCTTAGAGCCGAAGCCGCTAGATTTGAACAATGCATTTTTAGCGGAGGCAAGCCATCCAGGGCCTCTGCCACAGTTCTATTGGAAATAGCGAGGGCTTCATCAATAGTCTTGCCAATCACAAGCTCAGTAATCATACTGCTGGTGGCAATAGCTGCCCCACAGCCAAAGGTTTTAAACCGTGCATCTACAACCCGGTCATCTTCAACCTTAATCCAAAGCTTCATAATATCACCACAGACCGGGTTGCCTTCTGTCCCCACCCCGTCTGCATCGTAGATCTCCCCAACATTGCGTGGGTTGGTAAAATGCTCCATTACTTTTTCACTGTACATTCCCGTTACCCCTCCCGCTTCTGTAACTTATTGACCTATGGGACTGACTGCTTTTTCATCATACAAGGGTGACATTTGCCTCAACCTGTGTACAATGCCGGGCAGCACTTCAATGGTCTTGTCAACATCTTCTTGTGTTGTACCTTTGCCAAGCGTTAATCGCAAAGAACCGTGAGCAATTTCATGGGGAAGTCCCAATGCCAACAGCACGTGGGAAGGTTCAAGGGAACCGGAGGTACACGCGGAGCCGCTTGATGCAGCAACGCCTTGCATGTCAAGATTTAAAAGCAGTGACTCACCTTCAATAAATTCAAAGCATAAGTTCACATTCTCCGGCAGCCGATGAGTCCGATGACCATTGAGTCTAACATTTGGTATAGACTGCATGATCCCATCAATCAATCGCTCTCTAAGCAAAAGCAGCCGCTTACTTGTGGAATCCATTTCTTCCACTGACATTCTAAGTGCAGCCGCCAATCCGACAATACCGGCTACATTCTCAGTGCCGGCCCTGCGTTGACGCTCTTGTCCACCACCGTTGATCAAAGGTTCGATTCTGGTACCCCGCCTCACATAAAGTGCGCCTACTCCCCTTGGGCCGTAGAATTTATGAGCGGAGAGACTCAAAAGATCGACACCCAATTCATCGACATTTACAGGGATGTGACCGACAGTCTGTACGGCGTCTGTATGAAAAGGAATCGACTTTTCTCGAAGCAGAATACCAATCTCGCCAATAGGCTGAATGGTTCCGATTTCGTTGTTGGCATGCATTATACTCACTAAAATAGTCTTGGATGTAATAGCTTTAGCCAATGCATCCAAACTCACCAACCCGCTGTCATTTACCGGCAAATAAGTAACCGAAAACCCGTAGTTTTCTAATTGTTTGGCTGTATCTAGAACAGCAGGATGCTCTATGGCAGAGACAATAATATGATTCCCCCGCCTTTTATTGGCAAATGCAGCTCCTTTGACAGCTAAATTATCTGCTTCTGAACCCCCGGCGGTAAAAATGATCTCTCGAGATTCCGCACCTAAAATCTCAGCCACTTGATCCCGGGACTCATCAACCGCGGCACGGGCTTTCCGGGCCAGTTTGTAAACACCGGATGGATTGCCGTACTGCTCCTTCATGAAGGGCAGCATCGCATCCAACACTTCCGGCCGCATGGGAGTAGTTGAAGCGTGATCCAGGTATATCTGCTTTTCCAAGCCAAACCCCTCCTACACAACTATGTGTCTAAACGTTACGATTCTTCATTTGCCGCCTCTTGGCAAAGATCGGCCAAAGTAGTGGAATCCAATACTTCTGTCATAGAGTCTCTCAGTTTTTTCCAAAGCCCGCGAGTAGGACAAATCTCCACACGCTCACAATCGTGGGCTCTGTTTTGGTCAACACACCTTACCGGCACAATGGGACCTTCTAAGGCACGTATCACATCTCCTACCTTGATATCAGCTGGGGAGAGGGCTAATTCATACCCACCGCGAGCGCCGCGGATCCCATTGACAAGCCCCGCTCTACGCAGAGCACCCATCAACTGCTCAAGGTAATTTTCCGAAATTGCCTGTTTGTGTGCAACAGTCCTTAATGGAACAGGCCCTTGTCCGTGGGCCACCGCCAGTTCGAACATGGCCCTAATGCCATATCCTCCTCTAGTAGAAATGCGCAATTTGATTGCACCTCCCTGAATCCCGAGTATTCCACTCGGATATCTAGAGATATAATAACACTACCCTTTATTTGTGTCAACATCAATTCTAATCCTTTTGCGCTGCTCCATTATTTCTTTGATCTGCAATTCATAGCCTTCTTCACCGGCTTGGTAAAAAATATCTGATTTGATCTCATCTGGCAGATACTGCTGTTTTACCCAGTGACCCGGATAATCGTGGGGATATTTGTAATCCAATCCATGACCAAGCTCATCGGCCCCCTGATAATGCGTGTCCCGAAGATGCTTGGGGACCGGCAGTGTCCCTGTCTCCCCCGCCCGCTGCCATGCTTTGTTGATGCCCAAATATACGGAATTGCTTTTTGGAGCACAAGCCAAATAAACTGCCGCCTGGGCGAAAATTAGGCGACCTTCCGGCATACCGATGCGTTCCACAGCCTCAGCGGCAGCATTGGCCACAACTAAGGCTTGAGGATCGGCAAGACCCACATCTTCCACTGCTGATATCACCAGTCTTCTGGCAATAAACCTGAGATCTTCACCACCCCTGAGCATTCTGGCCAGATAATAGAGCGCTGCTTGGGGATCTGAACCCCGAATACTCTTAATCAGGCAGGAAGCCAAATCATAATGACCATCACCGGCTCGATCATAACCAACCATCGGGGTTTGTAAAGCCTCAACCAATAATGCGTGATCAAGCACACGGTTGCCATGCTCATCAGCTTCTGCTACTTCGGCTGCCAAATCCAGCGCATTTAAGGCCACTCGGGCATCCCCACCGGCCGCTTTGGCCAAAAACAGAAGCTCTTCATCTTTGATCACTATCTGTCGATGACCTAAGCCCCGCACTTCATCAGTTAAAGCCCTTGTCAAAATGTTTTTAATGCTTGCGGTGGACAGCGGCTCCAACTGCACCACCCGAGACCGGGACAACAGTGCTCGATTAACGGTAAAAAAAGGATTTTCAGTTGTGGCTCCGATTAAAACCAGTAAGCCCTCTTCTACAAAGGGTAAGAGGGCATCTTGTTGAGTTTTGTTAAATCGATGGATTTCATCGAGAAATAGTATCGTGCCCTGTGTATACAATCGCTGCCGCTCTTTGGCGGACTCCACCACAGCCCTTAGATCCTTAACTGTTGCCATAACAGCATTAAGTGAAACAAAATAGGAGCTGGTCATGCGGGCAACCACGGCCGCCAATGCCGTTTTTCCTGTCCCGGGAGGACCGTACAAGATCAAGGACTGAAGCTGATCCTTGACTATAGCCCGACGCAAAATGCTGTCCTCACCAAGGATCTGCTCTTGACCTTCAAACTCTTCTAAAGTCCGGGGCCGCATGCGGACGGCAAGTGGGGCCCGTTTTCTTTGTTCTTCCTGACTGGCGTGACCAAACAAATCCATATCGACAGAGCCTCCTTGCATAAGCTAATTTCAACTGTTTTTGACGTGACCTACCTTCCCGGCAAGCAGCTTTTGGATCACAAAGCCCGCCATAACTAGACCGGCCACAGGCGGTACAAAAGAAATACTTGCCGGTGTGGAACCATTTTCACCGCGGATTGGAGTCTGGGGCAGTTCAGGGGAAAAAACCACATTCAGTCCTTTGTTGATTCCCAACGCCCTCAACCGCCTGCGAATAACCCGGGCTAAAGGATCATTATAGGTGTCTTTGATGTCTACGACATGAAAACCGCTGGGTTCTAGTTTGTTGCCTGCTCCCATACTGGAAATAATGGGGATCTGGCGCTGCAGGCATGCTGTAATCAGACCCAGTTTTGCCCTGACAGAGTCAATAGCATCAAGCACATAATCATAGCTTTGATTAAAAAAATCGGTCTCCTTTTCAGGTGTGTAAAATTCCCTACGGACTTCCACATCACAGCATGGATTGATGTCTCTAATTCTTTCGGACATTACCTCGACTTTAGGCAAACCAATGGTGCTTTGCAGCCCGTGGATCTGTCTATTTAAATTAGTGATATCTATAACATCATGATCAACCAAAATCAATCTGCCGATGGCTGCCCGAGCTAAGGCCTCGGCGGCATACGAACCTACACCCCCTATGCCGAAAATAATCACTTCGGCATTGGACAGAATGTCGAGGCCCTCTGAACCGATGAGCATTTCCGTGCGATCAAACATTCCAGCCACTTTTTCACCACTTTACCATTCATAAATATAAGTAAGGCTAGGTTTTACATCGGATATTTGACCGATGCAAATCCTAGCCTAAAAAAATCCCCACCATGCCGTTAATCCTGACTGTTAATGAACCTGCCTCGGCAGGTGGGTGCCGTCCTAATAACTTAATGCTTCCTTTTTAAAAGGCCTGCACGCCGCTATCAGAGATTAGGCTCCCAATGTTATGGTGTTGGCTCATAACATAGCCAGGTTGACCACGCACACGGTAGGGCAGTTAACAGGTTTTTGCTGCAACCTCATAATATCATAGAACCCCTCTGCACGCAAGTTGGGATTTTTCACCAACTTTGGCAAGAAACGCTATGAAGACGTTTCCTTTTGCTTCAGTCCCTGAACGGCTTCCGGGTTCAAACGGATATGCAGCTCCTGCAGCTGTTTCTCTACGGCAGGTGCAGGTGCATCAGACATCAAATCTTGCGCACTGGCTGTTTTCGGAAAAGCGATCACATCGCGAATAGAACTCTGCTTGGCAAGCAGCATTATCCAGCGATCTAGCCCAAAGGCTATTCCACCGTGAGGCGGAGCCCCATAATCGAAAGCATCGAGGAAAAATCCAAAACGTGCATTCGCCTCTTCAGCAGACAACCCAATAGCCTTAAACATCTGCTCTTGGACATCGCGGCGGTGGATGCGGATACTGCCCCCACCTAACTCAACCCCGTTTAAAACCAGATCATAGGCCTGGGCCCTTACCTTTTCCTGATCAGTCGTCAATAAGGGCAGATCTTCCATAATTGGGGCTGTAAACGGATGATGGGCTGCCTGGAATCGTCGGCTTGTATCATCATACTCAAACAAAGGCCAATCAACGACCCACAAGAAATTCCAAGTGTCCTCAGGAATTAAATCCAACTTGTTGCCTAAAAACAGCCGAATCCTGCCCAAAACCTCGGCACATACCTGCGGCTCATCGGCAGCAAAGATTAAAAGATCTCCGGCTTTGGCGCCTACAGCCTCAACTAAGGCATTCAATTTTGAGGGTTCAAAAAACTTGCTGATCCCACCCCGGCTCCCCTCATCGGTGACAATCAACCACAGCAAACCCTTGGCACCGTAATTTTCCGCCAATTCCCCCAGTTCATCGATCTCGCGGCGAGCGAACCTATCTCCCGCGCCGGGGACATTTATACCTCGAACAACCCCACCTTGAGCGGCGGTATCAGCAAATACCCTAAAACCGCAGTCTTTCACAATATCGGTAAGATCATAAATCTCCAGACCAAAGCGGGTATCTGGCTTATCGGATCCATAACGGGCCATGGCCTCATCATAAGACATTCGCGGTAAAGGCAGCGGGAGTTTTACGCCCACAGTCCCCTCCATTACAAAGGCCACTAACCCTTCCATCAGTTTAAGGATATCTTCCCGGTCAACAAAAGCCATCTCCATGTCCAACTGGGTGAACTCAGGCTGTCGATCGGCCCGCAGATCTTCATCACGAAAGCATCGGGCAAGCTGGAAGTATCTATCTATACCACCCATCATAAGTAACTGTTTGAAGATTTGAGGAGACTGAGGCAGCGCATAAAATTCACCCGGCTGGACACGGCTGGGTACCAAAAAGTCCCGGGCTCCCTCAGGTGTGCTCTTAGTGAGCATTGGTGTCTCTATCTCCCAAAATCCATGCTGATCGCAGAACTCGCGAATTAGTGTTGTTGTCTTATGTCGAAGGGCCAAAGCCGCCTGCAGCTCAGGGCGCCGCAGATCTAAATACCGGTACCTAAGACGCAAAGCCTCATCAACCCCATTACGGGCTTCTACAGCAAAAGGCGGTGTTTTGGCTTCATTTAAAACAACCAACTTGTTTGCATAGATCTCTACATCACCTGTAGCCAGATTTGGATTGGCCATTCCCGGCATCCGGGCATGCACTTTGCCAAACACCTGCACTACAAATTCACTGCGCAGTTTTTCTGCTTCGGCAAACTCAGCGACCGGCAGACGCTCCGGATTAAAGACAGCTTGTACCAAACCTTCCCTGTCACGTACATCTATAAAAATAACCCCACCGTGGTCTCGCCTCCGATGGACCCAACCACAAATAACAACTTCCTGACCTACATGTTCTGCCCGCAGTTCCCCACAAAAATGTGTGCGTTGGAATCCCACGGTAAAGTCACTCCTTTACTCCCTGACTATCCAATCTTGCTTGTTTCAGCCAATTGTGTATTTCATCCAAAGGTACTTCTTCTTGCTGCCCTTCGGCCATATGTCTTACCAGCACTTTCCCTTCCGCAAGTTCTCTTTCACCTGCGATCAGAGTCCATGTGGCGTTTAGCCGGTTCGCCGCCCGCATCTGTGCTCTGAGACTGCGGTCATTATAATCCATTTCTGCCTGCCATCCTAAACCCCGCAGTCGAAACACTATTTCTACTACAGCATCACGTGTCTCCAAACCGCCGGCAACAAACACGTCAATGCCATCTTTTATCGGGGGCTTCCAGCCTCGTTCTTCCAAGGTCAATAGCAATCGCTCCATACCGGCCGCAAAACCAACAGCAGGTGTGGAAGGTCCACCGCATTCCTCAATTAGACCATCATAACGCCCGCCACCCGCCACCGCGGCTTGGGCTCCCAGGCTGTGACACAGAATTTCAAATACTGTCTTCGTGTAATAATCAAAACCCCTTACTAATTTGGGGTTGATGGTATACGTCACATCCAGTAAGTTGAGATAGGCTTTAACCTGCTCAAAATGCTCATAGCATTCACCGCAAAGAAAATCGTGAATTGATTTTAAGTCAGTTTTAGCTTGGTTGCAAGCTTCATTTTTGCAGTCTAATACACGTAAAGGATTGCGGCTCAATCTTCTTTGGCAATCACCGCATAATGTATCTATTTTCGGTGACAGGGCCTCGATTAAGTAAGTGCGGTACTCCCCGCGGCATTCCGGACATCCGATGCTGTTTACTTCTACCTCCAGGTCATCTAGCCCCAACCTCCGAAGCAACTCAACCGGAACAGCAATCATCTCAGCATCGGCGGCCGGATCTTTGGTCCCCAATGCTTCAGCACCATATTGATGAAATTGGCGGGACCGCCCCGTTTGGGGCCGTTCATATCTAAACATCGGTCCCAAATAGTATACCTTAATGGGTTGGGCTTCACCATACAGCTTGTGCTGCAGGTACGATCTTACAACAGGAGCGGTGCCTTCCGGTCTTAAAGTCAGGCTGCGCTCGGCCCTGTCTTCAAAAGTGTACATTTCTTTTTCCACTATGTCAGTGGCCTCACCGATTCCCCGCTCAAAGAGTTGTGTCTCTTCGAAAATGGGCGTTCGAATTTCTTTGTAGCCGTGCAGCCGAAAAATCTCCCTTAGTTGTTCCTCAATATACTGCCAAAGCGAACTGTCAGGAGGTAAAATATCGCTTGTGCCCCGGGGCGTCTTTGCTAACAAGTCCAACACATCCCTTTATCGACATGGTTATATCATTAAAACTTATGATTTAGACCCTCATAAGAAGAGTGGCGGTTACCCGCCACTCACGTGTTTGAATCGGGTTGACTCTTACTGCCCTGACGCGGGCCCTGCTTCATCTGCAGAAACATCCTCCAGGCCGCCGTCATCGACATCATTTAGTTCATTCTGCGGCTCCGACTGATCAGAAGATGATTCCTCGGCATCGCCATCTTCGCCGTGATCATCATTAGACTGTTCGGCTTCCTCCGCAAGTCTTTGCATTTCCTGAGCTACTCGCTCTCTTTCTTCAAGCATTTCCTGGATCTCTAATATCTTTTCTTCTTCCCGGTCAGCCAATTCTTCCTCACCGAGTTCGTAAAATGCATCCATCAGCTGGAAATGAAGCATCATGTTTGTCTCATCAGCATCTGAAGCACTCTTATATGCATGAACAGCTGCTTCCTTATTATCGCGGTCTTGATGCATCATACCCACGATCAGCCAAAGTTCGGGATCGGTTTCCGCCTTTTCGGCGGCTAGTTCATATTGGGCTAAAGCCTTGTCCGGCTCCCCTTGCTGCTCAAAAACAACTGCCAAGGACGAATGCAGGTAGGGATCAGAGTCATTGGCTAATATTGCCGCCTCATAGGCATTGGCAGCCTCGTCCCATTGGCCTTCCATGGTAAGCTTGTGCGCCAAAAGGGCAGGATCCTTGATTTCAATCTGTGCTGCATTTCGCAAATCCGTCAACCATTCAACTAAAAGCTCTTGCTCTTTGCTTGCCTGCAGCTCACCTTTGAGTTCTTCTTTAACAGCATCAAATTCGACTCCACTTGCCTCTTTGCGATCAGTTACCTCAATTATATGGAAGCCGAAATCGCTTTCCACAGGACCTACCAGGTCACCGATTTCAGCCGCAAAAGCAGCTTCTTCAAAGGGTTTGACCATGCGGCCGCGCCCAAACCATCCCAAGTCTCCGCCGACTGATGCACTGCCGGGATCGGATGAATACGATTTTGCCGCCGCAGTGAAATCTACACCTTCCCGGATGGCATCCATCACCCGTTGGGCTTCTGCAAGCGCCTCTTCTTTGGGGTTTTCACCGACTTCATCTATCTCAATGAGGATGTGGCGGGCTTTGACCTCTTCATAGGCCTCCCGTATATCGGCATCAGTTACTGTAACGTCAGCAAGAAGCTCCTCTTGGAGGCCTTCCAGCTTCAGATTAGCGCGTATAAGCTTTTTCAACTCTTTGCTTGTGAGGCCGGAATTCATTAATTCCTGTTCAAAAATGGCCTTAGAGGGAAAATTACTCTGGATCTCCTCGAATCGCTCCTCAACAATAGACTCATCTACTGTAAGCTTCGCATCTTCAGCCGCCTGCAGTAGGAGTTCTTGAGTCACTAATTGATCCAAAGCATAGTACTGTGCCTGGCTGACTAGCTGTCCTCGAATCGGTTGGCCGTACATCTCCTGTTGACGCACTATATCATAATATGCTTGGTAAAAGTCCGTATAGGAGATCCCCTTGCCATTGACCAAGGCCACTGATGCCGCGTTGGCTGTATTGCCACCGCCGCCGAACAAAGAAACTCCTCCCGCGTAAAACAGGGTAGCCACAAAGGCCACTGCAACGACGATTACGACCACTTTCATGCGTTCCCGCATTAGTTTAAACATTTGCCAAAACCCCTCCCGTTCCTTATCCCGCGCTCAATTAGAAAAGATCAAATTAATTGTATGTCATCACCTTGTCCCTGTCAACCAAATAGGCGGACAGACGCATTTAGACAACTTACAGCAAAAAAGGGTTTTCTCGCCTTTCCCGCCCCAATGTACTGGCAGGCCCATGGCCCGGATATATGGCAGTGTGTTTGGGCAAAGGCAAGATCACTTCGTTAATAGATTTGTACAATGCAGTTTCAGACGATCCGGGTAAATCCGTTCGGCCCACAGAACCGGCAAAAAGCGTATCCCCGCTGAATAAAGCATCGCCAATTTTAATGCATATACAGCCCGGAGTGTGTCCCGGTGTATGCAAAATTGTGGCTTCCAAACCTGCAAATGGCAGCACTTCGCCACCTTGGAGCAATTTATCTGCCGGAGGGCTTGATATATCGGTCACCCCGGCCCATACAGCCAAATTATTGTTCGGGTCGGGCAGCATTGGGGCATCTGTTTCATGGATGTACAAAGGAGCATCAGTGGCCTTTTTAATATCGGCATTGGCCCCAATGTGATCGAAATGTCCATGGGTATTGATTACAGCCTCGATTTTAAGCTTCCGCTCGTCTAGGATTTGTAAGATCCGTTCACCTTCAGCCCCGGGATCAATAATTATTCCACTACCATTATGGGTGATAATATAACAATTGGCACCAGTTGGTCCCACTGCCAGCCCCAAGATCTCCATAACCAAAACTCCAATCTTTTTAATAACTCCTGCCTACAAAGCAGGTCGTGCATCCTCAGATTCCACCATTAAAGTCACCGGTCCACTGTTAACCAATTCAACCGACATATAGGCTTGAAATTGACCTGTTGCCACAGATATACCAAGCTTTTCCAAATTTTCCACAAAATCCATATACAGATCTTGTGCCTCCTTAGGACCGGCAGCATCATCAAAGCTGGGACGCCGCCCTTTTCGGCAGTTGCCGTAAAGGGTAAATTGAGAAACCACTAAGGCCTCACCTTGGGTATCAAGTATGGAAAGATTCATCCGTCCATCTGCATCATCAAAAATGCGCAGATTCCCTACCTTATTCGCAAGCCAGGAGGCATCCCATTGGGTATCATCTTTTGCCACTCCCAAAAAGATTACCATGCCGTGTCCAATCTTACCCACAATCTTCCCATCTACTTTAACTTGTCCGCCTTCGACTCGCTGTACTAAAGCTCGCATGCATCAAACATCCTCATCTGTAATCTGCTTTGTTAACACGTGTTTCTGTCCCACTAAACGGTCCCAGATTAGGTATTAAGTTGGTCGGGCCCTGGTCACACTAACGACGCCTTCGACACGTTTGACCCGTCTCATGATATCGTGCATGTGTTCTACATCACGAATATTTACGATCATGTTAATCAAAGCCATTTTGTGTTCACTTGTTCTAGCATTGACTGCTTCTATCTGTGTTTTTGTCTCCGATATGGTGTTCATAATCGATGTGAGCAAGTTCACACGATCTATGGCCTCAATGGCCAGTTCCACAGGATAGGAAGAATCATTGGCAGCACTCCACTCCACTTCAATACGCCGTTCAGGTTCTTCAGCCAACGCTGCAACGTTTGGGCAGTCAGCCCGATGGATCGAAACACCCCTACCCCGGGTGATGTAACCGACAATTTCATCGCCGGGCACAGGGTTGCAGCATTTGGATATTCTCATCAAAAGATTATCCATACCTTTAACAGTAATACCTCTGGGAACCCGACTTCTCCTCGGTGCAGTGGTGGTGGCTTGCGCCTGTTGGCTGACTAAAGGATGTGCTTCATCATCGATCAATCTGCTTAAAACCTGGCGGGGCACAATCTTGCCGTTGCCCACACTGGCCAACAAATCTTCCCTGGATCCAAGTCCATAGCGTTTAGCAGCCTCATTTAAATCATCATTTTTAAGAACATCTCCCGGTTCCTGGCCATATTTGCGGCACTCTTTGACTAAAAGCTCAAACCCTCTTTCCACACTACTTTCTCTGTATTGATCTTTTAGCCATGCCCTGATTTTACTGCGGGCTTTAGAGGTCTTGACAAAATTAAGCCAATCCCTACTGGGTGATGGGGTTTTAGAAGTTAAAACCTCGACAAATTCACCATTGTTCAGCTGGTAATCCAAAGGAACAATGCGGCCGTTTACCTTTGCACCACTGCAGTGCAGGCCTACATCAGTGTGTACGCTGAAAGCAAAATCAACTGGTGTTGCCCCGGCCGGCAGGTTTTTTACGTCACCTTTGGGAGTGAATACGAAGACTTCGTCTTCAAAAAGATCGATACGAAGTGTTGCCATAAACTCTTCAGGATCTTTCATCTCTTTAAGCCAATCCATCACTTGGCGCAGCCATGCCATCTTTTCTTCGAACTCAACTGAACCCCGCCGCAGCCCTTCTTTGTAAAGCCAGTGGGCTGCAATCCCTTTCTCCGCTATGCGATGCATCTCCCAAGTTCGGATCTGAATCTCAAACGGGTCACCTTCCGGGCCGATCACTGTAGTGTGAAGTGATTGATACATATTGGATTTAGGCATAGCAATATAGTCTTTGAATCGCCCCGGCACGGGTTTCCAAAGTGTATGCACGATACCCAAGACACCGTAACAATCTTTTACAGTATCCACAACCACCCGCACAGCCATAAGATCGTAGATCTCATCAAATGATTTAACTTGGCGCTGCATTTTCTGGTAAATGCTGTAAACATGTTTTGAGCGCCCGGTCACCTCTCCGACTATATCTACATCACTTAAAGCGCCTTCGATGGTGCTGATAACTGTTTTTAACTCGCCTTCCCTCTCTTTGCGCTGTTTGGCCACCTTATTGACTACATCGTAGTAAGCCTTAGTATTTAAAAAACGAAAGGCGAGATCTTCCATTTCCCATTTTACGCCCCACATACCCAGTCGGTGGGCCAGCGGTGCATAGATCTCTAAGGTTTCATTGGCTAAGCGGATTTGCCTATTTTCAGGCAGATGCCTCAAGGTCCGCATATTGTGCAGCCGATCGGCGAGTTTGATCACGACAACCCGCAAATCTTCTGCCATTGCCAAGAACATTTTCCGAAGGCTTTGTGCCTGATGTTCCTCTCTAGTTTGAAACGGTATCCGAGACAGTTTTGTCACTCCGTCGACTAAAAGCACAATTTCTTCCCCAAATTGTTCGGTGAGTTCGTCCCGGGTGACATCTGTGTCCTCTAAAACATCGTGCAGCAATCCCGCGGCAATAGTCACAGCATCATACTCAAATTCTGCTAAAATCATGGCTACTTCATAAGGATGTCTAAGATAGACTTCGCCTGAGTCCCTATACTGACCGGAATGGGCCTTTTCGGCAACCTGGTAAGCTTCCTCGATGAGCTGCAGGTCAGCATGGGGATTATAAGAAAGCACGCGTTCCAGCAACTTATCGACATGCATAATCTACCCTCCGCCCCATGGCATAACACTCTTTTCCCAAAATGCGGAAAAGAGTGTTTATAGGCTGTATTGATATGTTGATTTTATGAATCGTAACGCAGCAGACTCATGATATCATATTCGCCGAGTTTATCCCGTCCGTTCAAATACATCAATTCCACCACAAAAGCAAAACCGGCGATCTCACCCTTTAAATCCCCAACCAACTTAGCTGCCGCGGCCATAGTACCCCCGGTGGCAAGCAAATCATCGACCAACAGGACTCGCTGTCCCGGTTGAATGGCATCTTCGTGAATTTCAAGCGAATCTGTCCCATACTCCAATTCATATGATGCCTTCAAGGTGTTAGACGGCAGTTTCCCGGGTTTGCGCACCAAAACAAAACCTGTGCCCATCTTGTATGCCAACGGAGCCCCAAACAGAAACCCCCTTGACTCAATCCCCAAGATCACATCAATGTCGCTGTTTGAAAATCGCTCGGCCATGAGATCCACAACATGTCTCAGGGCCTCACCGTCTTTTAGTAAAGTAGTTATATCTTTAAAACTAACCCCGGGCTTAGGAAAATCTGTAATAATCCGAACTTTACTGTATAAATCCATCGTGTAAGGAGAGCAACAACGCCCTACTTGGGCTTGCCCGCCACACTCACCTCCAGAATAAATATACGATTCAATTTGACGCCTCATCCCCAGATAAACCTATAACACAATTTTCGCCGGGGTTTCTTGCCGTTTTAGTTCATTCACAGGCGCCTGCAGCGCCCATAACGCATAATTTTCCAAGGTGTCTTTGTGTTTCACACAATCATTATAGCCCATGGAGGTGCTCAAGTCCAGTTTGTTCCTGGGTGCTGCCAGCAACCTAACTGCAGCAGAACCTGCTTTTTGCCACTGTGGTGTGCCCTCCACAGCAACTAAATCTAATTCCTGCAAAACCCGCACCCCTCGACAAAATCCTACCCAGTTCAACCCGAGTTCCGCTTTCAGCAACACTTGGTTATCTATGTTTAAGGGGCGGTGTTCGGCTTGATTGTTTCTTAAATACAAATACAATCTCGCCAGCTCATCCCATCCGGGATACATCATTGCCCAAAGCCCCTTCACAAGCTTGAGATCCTCGCTAGTATACATAAGATGTAATTCCGCTTTAGTGAAGTCCCTTAGATACAGAAACTTTTCAAAAGTTAAAGGCAAATGGTACGCTATAACTTTTGGGAAATAACCGGCAAGCTCTTTTGGCGGCATCTCTGTGGTAACTACTGCATCCAGTGCCCCTTGCTCAAGCAGTTCCACTAAGGCTTTATTATATGAATCTGCTAACAGATTTGAGAAAATGCCGATTCGCCCTTTCAATAAGCTGTGTCCGCTTAATTTTTGCGCAAACCGCAAAACATGCTCAGGACTTGCCGCATATAACAAGGCGGCTTTTGGGGTCTGCAGGATATCGTGCAGGATCTTTGTCCGCTGGGTATTATCACGATTATCAATGATTTGACCTGGGTCATGGGAATTTCCTTCTGAAACTGCACCACTTACCCACTTTTCCCGACCCCACTGCGGGATCATTGCCCGGTATTCCCTTAAACAGTGATCTAAAAATTGCTGCGCAAATTCTCTTTGGGGCAAACGAATGTCCTTTAAGTTTAGCTCAACATTAACCCGATTGTTCCACTCATTGAGTACAGGTTGAAAAGCCAAGTCAACGCATTGGGCACCGCGAATCAAGTCCAAATGCTCGCCCAGCCCAAACCCAATTGCATTAAATGAACCTGTTTTTCTTGTTGTTTGGCCGTGCTCGCTAACGAGAAGTTTAAGATGGTCCTGATCTTTACCAACTAAGTAGCTTCTTTCTAAAGAAACATCCTGTACCATCAGGACAGGCCTCGGATTACCAACACCGTAGGGAGCGAGACTTTCTAATTCTTCTATTAAGTTATGATCCAGCTCTGATAAAGACACTTCTCCGTCTATAGAGAGCTTAGGCACTAGATCAGCATCAGTTAAGCGGGTTTTGGCGATTTGGTTGAGGCCTTTGCGAAAACCATCCAATTGTTCTGAATGAATAGATATCCCTGCTGCCATTTTGTGCCCGCCGAAACGCTCCAATAAATGACTTAAGTCAGCCAGTGCCTCATGTAGATCAAAGCCTGGAATGCTTCGACCTGAACCTTTGCCCACATCTCCGTCAAACGCGATAAGCATGGTGGGGCGGTGATATTTCTCCACTATCCGAGAAGCCACGATTCCAATGACACCAGGGTGCCATTTGGGTGAGCCCAATACGATCACCCAATCTTCATCCAGATCCAGCTCTTTTTCCACAATCTCCAAAGCCTCTTCGGTAATGGCTTTCTCGATGGCTCGGCGTTCACGGTTGGCCCCATCCAATACACGGGCCAATGACTCCGCTTCGTCTTTTGTGTCACTTAACAACAGCTTGACACCGATGGCTGCATCATCAAGGCGACCTAAAGCATTGAGCCTGGGTGCAAGGGCAAAACCCAAATTGCCGGTAGACAGTTTGCGTTCTTCAAGACCAGCCACAGCAGTTAGAGCCTGTAGACCAATTGAGTTTCGACCAAAATCCTGCAATCCCAAGTGCACCAATGTGCGGTTTTCGCCCCTTAAAGGGACAACATCTGCAACTGTTCCCAACGCAACCAGATCCAAATATTGTTCGACTAAGGCCCTTGCATCTTTGGTTGACCCCAGTACAGATGATGCCAATGCATAGGCCAACTTCAAGGCTACACCAACACCGGCCAATTCCTTAAAAGGATAAGGGCAGTCAATGCGGTTGGGATTTATCACAGCTAAAGCCTGGGGCAGCTCATCTTTGGGCTTGTGGTGATCTGTTATGATCAAATCTAAGCCATTTTCCTTAGCAAACTCCGCTTCTTTTAGAGCATTAATACCGCAGTCCACTGTAACAACAATATTACTTGTAGTCTTAATCTCGTCCAAAGCTTCTTGGTGAAGACCGTATCCTTCTTCACGCCTTAGGGGAATGTAATAGTTGGCTTCTCCTCCCAAAGCTTCAATGGTTTTTATAAGCAAGGTTGTGGCAGTCATGCCATCTACATCGTAATCACCGTAAATAGTGATTAGCTCCACCGCTTGAATCGCCCGGGCAAGTCTTTCAACAGCAGGTTCCATATCGGTTAAAAGCCAAGGTGCACCCAAACGTTCCCAGGTAAGATCAAAGAATTCTGCTGCTTGCTGGGAAGTCTCAACACCTCTGCCAATCAAGATCTTGGCCACTGCCGGTGACAAACCGAGGGCATCAACTAATATTGCTTCTTTTTCCGGATCGCTTTCCCGAACCGACCAGGCAGCAGTACCATTTCTCATCACAAATTCACCTCAAATTTAGCCCGACCTAAAAGGATCGGGCTCCCCACTTCACCAGTAACTTGTATCAATCTTAATTATCTAATCGCTGTGGGTGTACTTCCCGCACAAGCATCTCCAATTTTTCGTTTTCCTTAGTCTTTTCTTCGATTTGGACTTCCAGGCGTCTGATCTCGCTTTGCAGGTTCCGTGTTCTCAATTTAAACCGCACTTCCCGCACGGAGGCCATCAACCCTCCAAACAATCCACCCAAAGCCGCTGCTCCCAGAATAACTACTGCAACCGAAGTATCCCAATGCCATGCAAGGAAAGCCAAAGTTATGTGACCGGCATTTTGAACGGCAAACACAGCCACAAAAAACGCAAAAATAAGGGCCAAAACCAAATAGACCATCATTTTCCACATCGCCCTTTCTCGCGGCTATTCACAGCGACTTCTAGGTATTAATTCTCGTCCAATGATGTGTCTCCTTTTATTGGCTGGCACAAGAGACCGAAAAACGCAACACAAAAAACCCCGACAGGGGTCGGGGCAATGTTTGTTGGCTTTTTGCAGCAGACAGACCTTTATGCTCGGGCGGCTGCTGCGTGACGTTTGTCATCCGACTCTTTCCATGTTACCCACAAGGGACCAGCAACAAACACCGATGAATAGGTGCCTACAAAAATTCCCATCAAAAGTGCGAATACGAAATCCTGGATGGTTGCTCCTCCAAAGAACAATAGTGCTAGTATGGCTAACAAAGTCGTAAGACTGGTGTTGATTGACCTAGTCAATGTCTCTTGGATGCTTTTGTTTGCAACTTCAGCCCAAGATTCACGCTTACGGAGCTGTAGATTTTCCCTGATTTTATCGAAAATAACAATGGTGTTGTTGACTGAGTAACCTACAACTGTGAGGATTGACGCTATAAAGGGGCTGTTGATTTCTTTACCCAAAAGAGCAAAAATACCTAAAACTATTACAGCATCATGCAGTACTGCAAGGACTGCAACACTGGCAAACCTATATTCAAAGCGGAACGACAAATAGATCAACATCCCCACGGCAGCAAGCAGCAAGGCTAATAAAGCCTGTTTGACAAGCTCCTGTCCGACTACAGGACCAACCATCTCAGTCCTAAGTGACTGCACCTGACCAAAGGCGGCTTCAAGACCCTCATCAATGATCAAAATCTCTTCGTTGGTTAAAACTTGTGTCCTAATCAAGGCAGAACGGTTATTTCCCGTCGGTTGAATTACGCTTTTACCAAGATCAATACCCTCTAAAGGCAGCTGACTGATGACCTGCCGAACCTCGCCTGCGGTAATGGTACGATCAAACCCCCGTTCCAGGAGAGTGCCGCCGGTAAAATCAACACCCCAGTTCAAGCCAGGTGCAAGCAGCAATATTATCGATGCAATGACCAACACCGAAGAAATTCCAAAAGGAATTTTACGTTTCCCTGCAAAATCCATTACTGTGCCACCCCTTTCGGCGCTATAGAGCGCTGCAATAAGCCGGGTTTTCGATCTGCCACCAAGTTAAGCAGCAACCTGGTAACCACGATGGCTGTGAACATACTGGCCAAAATACCCAAACTCAAAGTCACGGCGAAGCCTTTCACAGGCCCACTGCCGTAGTAAAACAACACCAATGCCGTGAGCAAAGTCGTGATATTGGCGTCAAAAATGGCTCTAAAGGCCCGATCGAATCCCGAGGCAACGGCAGCCCTAAGATGCTTGCCCGCCCTGTACTCCTCTTTCATTCTTTCGAAGATCAACACGTTGGCATCTACTGCCATGCCTATTGATAGTATAAATCCGGCAATGCCTGGGAGAGTCAAAGTGGCGCGGAGCAGTACCATGGCCCCCAAAACAATAACAACATAAATGGAAAGCGCCACATTGGCTACAAAACCTGACATTTTGTAGTAACCAAGCATAAATAAGAAAACCAAAATGACGCCGACAATCCCCGCCTTCATACTGCGGTCAATAGATTGCTGTCCCAATGTAGGACCAACGTTGCGGATTTCCATGACTTCCATGGGGACCGGCAAAGAACCGGCTTTCAAAAGAACCGCTAAGTTTTTGGCTTCTTCTATTGTAAACTGACCTGTGATTTGTCCCTTGCCGCCGGTAATAGGCCCTTGGATAACAGGATTCACCAATACTTCTCCATCAAGTATGTGGGGAATGGCTTGTCCTTGGTACACAGTTGTCAACTGGGCAAATTTCTTCGTACCCTCCCTGCTGAACTCAACAGCAACCGAAGGGCGGCCGACCTGGTCCCGTGACAGCTGCGCATCAATTAAGTCAGCTCCGGTCAAAACTGTTTCACCCAAAGGGTTTTTAATTTCCAGCTGTGCTGTTTTTCCAATGGTGTTGATAGCCATCTCCTGATCGTAAACACCCGGTAATTGAATAATTACCCGGTTCGTACCCTGGCGCTGAATCACCGGCTCCGAGACTCCCATACCATTGACTCGGCGCTCAATGACGCTAACGGCTCTTTGCATAGTCTCTTCCGAGATTTTTGCGTCAGCTGTTGGTTCCGCCTGCATGACCACGTGGACTCCGCCTCGCAGATCAAGCCCCAACCGCATGGGAATTTTATACAAAACTGCACCGGCGACTACAACAATAATCACAAGGAGCAGCAAACGAATACTGTCTGCACGTCGCATTCCCCGTTTTCCCCCTTCATATGGTCCGCCAAATTATCATAAATCCCCTTTGAACAGCCTATTAAAGCAGTGGCTTTTCGATCGTATATGGCAAAAACCCCACAGGCACTGGCAAGCCCAGGGGTCTTCAAAAGGGTTGCATTACCTTCTAAAGTGTGCCACATTACAGTCAGATGGGCTAGATAAAGGTCAAAATCAAAGACATTACCATAAAAGCAACGGCGAGGTATTTTGTTATTTGCTCAAGTGTCCGATCAATACCTTTAATGTTGCCGAAAAACATCTGTGCGCCGCCGCCAATAGAACCCAACCCTTCGCCTTTGCTCTCCTGTAATACAACAACTACAATCAGAGCAAGGGAAACAACAAGTTGAATCACCATTAAGGCCATTACCAAGTGCCCACCCCCTCCATCGCTTTTACGTCACCCTATTTTAACATATTCAAGGGGAAGGTGACAACCGAAACCTGACCTTCCCCTTGGATTATTTCCTTCCAGATTAGAAATCTAGGTTGTAAAACGTGTTTTTACCTCTATACACTGCGTAATCTCCAAGGCCGGCCTCAATCCGAAGCAGCCGATTATATTTGGCCACTCGATCAGTCCGGGAAGGGGCGCCGGTTTTGATCTGCCCGGCGTTGATGGCTACTGCAATATCGGCAATGGTAGTATCTTCAGTTTCACCGGAGCGGTGAGATATGACTGCTGTGTAGCCTGCTCGTTTGGCCATTTCAATGGAGTCCAGGGTCTCAGTCAATGTTCCGATCTGGTTGACTTTAATTAAAATGGAGTTGGCAACTCCCATTTCAATACCGCGGCTGAGACGATTAGTGTTGGTGACGAACAGATCATCGCCAACCAGCTGCACGCGTTTGCCCAATCGCTCAGTCAGTTTCAGCCAACCTTCCCAATCGTCTTCATCTAATCCATCTTCAATGGAAAAGATGGGATACTTGTCCAAAAGTGCCTCATAGTAATCGATTATTTCGTCAGTGCTGCGCGCCACACCCTCACCGGCAAACACGTACTTGCCGTCTTTGAACATTTCTGTGGCTGCAACGTCTAAAGCCAGCCCCACATCTTCGCCAGGCTTGTACCCTGCTTTTTCAATGGCTTCAATGATGACAGCAAGAGCTTCTTCACTGGAGGCTAGATCGGGTGCGAAACCACCTTCATCGCCTACCGCAGTATTCAGTCCCTTACTTGCCAGCACCGCACCCAGACTGTGGAACACTTCTGTTCCCATCTGTAAGGCTTTGGTAAAGGATTTAGCTCCCACAGGCATAATCATGAACTCTTGGATATCAACGTTGTTGTCGGCATGTTCCCCACCATTGAGAATGTTCATCATGGGCACAGGGAGTTCCTTGCCGTTTGTACCGCCAATATATTGATATAAGGGTAGGTTGAGTGAAACAGCGGCTGCCTTGGCCACTGCTAGAGAAACCCCTAAAATAGCGTTGGCACCCAATTTCCCTTTATTGTCGGTACCATCCAGCTCAATCATCAACTCATCGATGGCTACCTGATCTATGGCATCATAACCGATAAGTTCTGGTGCGATAATATCGTTAACATTGTCAACAGCCTTCAGCACACCTTTGCCGAGATAGCGGTTCTTATCGCCGTCTCTTAGTTCCACAGCTTCATAAGCCCCGGTGGAAGCGCCGGAAGGAACAGCAGCTTTACCCAGTGAGCCATCAGCCAACACGACCTCTACTTCGATCGTGGGATTACCCCGCGAGTCCAGAATTTCAAAAGCTTGGACGTGTTCAATAATTGACATTTTTTTGACCTCCTATGTTCTTATATGTTGTTATCATTATCTATGCTTTATCAGTGATTGCCCTGTCATTTCCGGCGGCTGGTCAAGTTCCAGCAAATCCAATACTGTCGGTGCCAGGTCTGCCAAAATACCATCTTTCAGTCCAAGTTCCGGTCGATCAGTAACTAGTATCACCGGTACAGGATTTAATGTATGGGCAGTATGCGGCTCGTTGGTGGTGTAATCGATCATCTGTTCTGCATTGCCGTGATCGGCCGTTAAGACTACATATCCCCCCACCGCCTGCATAGCCGTGACTACTTCATTGACTGCTGCATCTACTGCCTCAACTGCCTTAACTGCTGCCGACAAAATGCCCGTATGCCCCACCATATCACAATTGGCGAAGTTTAGCACTATCAGATCATATTTCCTGCTTTTTATTGCGGCTACTGCTTCTTTAGCCACCGTCGGGGCGCTCATCTCAGGCTTCAGATCATAAGTTGCAACTTTCGGGGAAGGAATCAACTTACGCTCTTCCCCGGGAAAAGTCTGCTCATCGCCACCATTGAAAAAGAAAGTCACATGGGCGTATTTTTCCGTCTCAGCAATCCTAAGCTGCCTCCACCCGGCATCTCCAACTACAGCCCCAAGTGTGTTTTTCAGATCTTGCGGTGGGAATGCATAAGGGATGTCAAAAGTTTCATCATAACGGGTCATACCCACAAAAGTCACTTGGGGTAACTTGGCTCTGGTAAACCCCGTGAAATTTTCGTCAGTTAAAGCCCGAGTAATCTGTCGCGCTCGATCTGCCCTGAAGTTAAAAAAGATTACTGAATCATTTTCTTCTATGGCTGATACTGGTTTTCCACCGGCACCTTGTACGACTGTAGGTACAACAAACTCATCTGTTTCCCCCTGCCGGTAGGCTGTCTCAACCGCCTCGATACTAGTTTTTGCCCCGCGTCCTTCTCCCAATACCAAGGCATCATAGGCTTTGGCAGTCCGCTCCCAGCGCTGATCCCGATCCATGGCATAGTAGCGTCCGGAAACAGTGGCTACTTTGCCAATTTGAACTCGATTGAGTTCACCTTCCAGATTTCTCATATATTCTAAAGCACTGGAGGGGGGCACATCTCGGCCATCAAGAAAGGCGTGGATATAGACTTTGGTAAGTCCCGATGATTTTGCCATATCCAACAAAGCATAAAGATGAGAACTATGGCTGTGCACTCCGCCGGGGGACAACAGCCCCATCAAATGCAGGGCAGTACCTTTCTCCCTGCAGGTTGTCATAGCCTTAAGCAGAACTTCATTTTTATGAAACTCGCCGTCTCGCACTGCTTTGCTTATGCGGGCAACATCCTGGTAAACGATGCGGCCAGCTCCTATGTTTAGATGACCCACATTGGAATCACCCATTTGACCTTCCATTAGCCCTACCGCTTCGCCAAAGGCCAACAACTGCGCCTTCGGGTAGCGTTCGCCTAAGCTATCCAAAAATGGGGTGTTTGCTTCAGCAACTGCGTTATTGTCACGTCTTTCATTTAAACCAAACCCATCTAAGATCATAAGACAGACTGGGTGTTTAGCCTTGGCCATAGATAATCCTCCTCTGCACCGGCTCTGTTGACTAATCGTCATATTGTACGATCCGGGCAAATGATTCGGCATCCAGGCTGGCACCGCCGACTAACGCCCCATCGATCTCCGGCTGTTTCATCAATTCAGCTGCATTATCGGCGTTGACGCTGCCTCCATAAAGGATGCGAATATCAGCTGCAGTTTCACCATATATGTCCTGCAGGGTACTGCGAATCACCCCTATAACGCGATTGGCTTCCCGGCTTGTTGCAGTTTTGCCGGTACCTATGGCCCAAATTGGCTCATAGGCCACGATAACACCTTGGGCGACTTGCCTATCCATTCCATCAAAAGCTGCGCGAATTTGCTTATTTACTACAGACTCTGTGGTACCTGCTTCCCTTTGTGCGGCAGTTTCACCTACACACACAATCGGTACTAAGCCGTGGTTTAGCGCGGCTTTGATCTTTTTGTTGACTATCTCGTCTGTTTCAGCAAAGTGCTGGCGGCGCTCAGAATGACCCAATATAACATATTTAACACCCAGTGCCACAAGCATAGGCGGTGCCACTTCGCCGGTGTAAGCACCATTGGCTTCATGAAACATATTCTGCGCACCTAAAGCAATATTGGTACCTTTTAAGACCTTGGCACTAGAAGCCAAAGCCGTAAATGGCGGGAATACTACGATCTCCCGATCTTCGTATTCATCAAGACTGCCGACGAGCTCTTGGCACAACGCTTGTGCCTCATCAGGCAGTTTATGCATCTTCCAGTTACCTGCAATAATTGGAACTCTCACATCATCGCCTCCGACACTATCTATCTTGAAGCGCCTCAACCCCCGGTAGGGCTTTGCCCTCCAAAAACTCCAATGATGCCCCACCACCTGTGGATACGTGGGTCATTTTATCAACCAGACCAATTAGTTCCACAGCCGCAGCTGAATCCCCGCCGCCGATAATAGTGATGGCTTCGCTGGCACCCATAGCCTCAGCAACAGCGTTGGTACCAACAGCAAAGGCCGGCATTTCAAAAACACCCATGGGACCATTCCATACAATGGTCTTGGCGGTTAAGATTTCTTTTTTGAACAATTCCACACTCTTCGGTCCGATATCAAGCCCCATCCAGTCGGCACGCATGCCGTCAGCAGCCACAGTTTCGTAGGCGGAATCAGCCGCGAATTCCTTCGCAATTACGATATCCACCGGAAGCAAGAACTTGACTCCTTTTGCCTGGGCAGTTTCCATCAGTTCCAAAGACAGTTCAAGGCTTTCCCCATCCAAAAGTGAATTGCCGATCTCATGGCCCTGCGCCTTCAAGAAAGTATAGGCCATGCCGCCGCCAATGATCAAAGTATCGACTTTTTCCAACAGATTGTTGATTACGCCGATCTTATCCGCAACTTTGGCGCCCCCCAAGATGGCTACAAAAGGTCTTTTGGGGTTGTTAAGAGCACTGCCCATAATCTCGATTTCCTTTTGCAGCAAAAACCCCGCCACTGCCGGCAAGTACTCAGCAATGCCTGCCGTGGACGCGTGGGCCCTGTGGGCGGCTCCAAAAGCATCATTGACATAAATATCTGCAAGTTCTGCTAATGATTTGGCGAACTCAGGGTCATTGGCTTCTTCCCCGGGATAAAAACGTACATTTTCCAGAAGAAGCACATCACCATTCTCCATCAACCCAGCGGCTTCTTTAGGCTCCGGCCCTATACAGTCATCCACTTTGGTAATCTCTTGATCGAGGAGCTCTGCCAATCTTTGGGCCACAGGATCCATCCGGTATTCATCGTTAGGCTGACCCTTCGGCCGCCCCAGGTGAGATGCCAAAATCACTTTTGCCCCCCGGCCGGTAAGATATTCAATAGTCGGCAGCGCGGCTTTTATACGCTTGTCATCGGTGATATTACCAGCATCATCCATAGGCACGTTGAAATCTACTCGCACAAACACATGCTTTCCTTGGCAGTCGATATCCTTAACGGTAAGTTTATCCATGTAAACCCCCCTAAAATACTCATCTTTTTGAATCAGTGGAAGGCCACCGCCTACCATAAAGGATCGGGGTGGCCCTAAACTTCAAGATTAAGCACGGGATGCCATATATTTGATCAAATCAACAACTCTCATGGAGTAACCCCACTCGTTGTCATACCAGGCAACGACCTTGGCAAATTTGCCATCTACCACATTAGTCAAAAGGCCATCAACAATCGAGGAGCGGGAATCACCTGTATAGTCTATTGATACAAGCTCCAGCTCTGTGTAGCCCAAAATGCCCTTTAGAGGCCCGTCGGCAGCCGCCTTCAAAGCGGCGTTTAGCCCGTCAGTTGAAGTGGATTTCTGAAGATCGCACACCAAGTCAACAATACTTACATCTGGTGTAGGCACACGCAGTGCGTACCCGTCCAGTCTACCCTTAAGCTGCGGAAGCACAAGACCTACCGCCGCTGCCGCGCCGGTTGTTGTAGGAATTACACTTACTGCCGCTGCTCGTGCCCTGCGTAAATCTGAGTGAGCCAGATCGAGAATACGCTGATCGTTTGTATACGCGTGGATGGTAGTCATCAAACCACGTTCAATACCAAACTCATCATCGATAACCTTGGCCACAGGTGCCAGGCAGTTGGTGGTGCAGGAAGCATTGGAAATAATGTGATGATTCGCAGGATCGTAGTCTTCGTGATTGACACCCATCACAATGGTGATATCTTCGTTTTTCGCTGGGGCGGTGATGATCACTTTTTTAGCACCCGCGTTTACATGCAGCATAGCTTGCTCTTTGCTGCGGAAGATACCGGTGGCCTCAACAACGTGCTCCACACCCAAGTCCCGCCAAGGCAGATCACTTGGATCTCTTTCAGCAAACACCTTAATCTTGCGATCGTTGACGACAAGTTCGTCGCCTTCCGCCCGGACTTCACCATCATATACACCGTGCACCGAGTCATACTTAAAAAGATGTGCCAATGTTTGAGAGTCAGTCAAATCGTTGATGGCAACGACCTCAAGGTTGGGGTCATCCATTGCTCCCCTAAGTACCAAACGTCCAATTCTACCAAAACCATTGATAGCAACTTTAACTGCCAATTCATCTTCCTCCTTTGATTAGGTAATAGAATACTCATTACAGCCGGACAGGGGTATCAAAAACAGCACTGTTTCCTTTTAGGCGTGCTTCCATAAGGCGGGCCGCGCCCTCATCGGTAATACAAACATGCTGGTAATGATTGGACATCACAGCCAAGGCGGCTTCTGCCTTGCTGCGCCCGCCCCCGACGGCAACAACTTTATTTATAGTCATCAAATCCTCCATCCGCAAACCTACACTGCTGGTGGAGTAGACGACATCACCTTGTTCGTTGAAATAGTATCCAAAGGCCTCACCAACTGCTTTGTGGGCCGCAAGCAAACGTAGATCGCTTTCCTGAAGTCCCCGGCGCTTGGCCATTTCTTCCGCGGAACCAATACCATGCAGCACCATGTCTGCTTTCTTGATTAGATCGAGCATGTCTTTGATCTTGGGATCACTGCACAAAGACGCGATCACGTCATCTCCCACATCATCGGGAACATGAAGCAATCGATAAACACCGCCCAAATGCTGGGCTATATTGGCCGCCACGGTGTTGGCTTGTTTTTCCACCTCTTCACCCAAGCCTCCCCGGGCAGGCACTACCATTATATCCCGTTTTTCCATAGAGGTGGGAAAACTTATTGCAACTTCGGCTAAGGTGGTCCCGCCGGTTACGGCCAAAACCTCTCCATCTTTCAAGACATTTTTCAAGTACCTGGCCGTAGCTTTAGCCATTTCCTTTTTGACGGTTTCATCTGTATCAGAATCACCAGGCACAATAATCATCTGCTGCAATCCTAAAATTCGTGCCAATCGGCGTTCCAGCTCTGACAAACCCCGGAGCTCCCTGACATATTCTTTAAGCTCACCCAGGATGCGTTCACCGGTGTTTGTTACTGCCATCCCGGCAGGGTTGGAAACCAACAAACCTTGCTCCCTTAGAACATCAACTTCATTGCGAACAGTGCGTTCCGGCAACCGCAGTCGCGCGGCCAAAGCCCGGCGGCCCACCGGCTGGATGAAGTAAATATTTCGCAAGATAATATAGCGTTTTTCTACAAGTTCAGTTATTTCCGGAGCTATTTTTCGTAAAATATCTTGGTTGACCATATAAACATGGGTCCGGCCCGCTGCCCTCCTGAATTGCATACTTCCTGGCACCGATACTAGTGTTGCCACGAAACTGACACTCGTACCCAAATCGGAATATACCAATCAAATATCTGCTGTCCTATTCTTGTCCCGCCGCAACACATTTTGTCCCACCGGAACCAAAAAAGAAAATCACCACACTGTCTATTCTAGGTGACGGGGAAAACTCCTCCAGTCGTTGGGGAAAAATATCCCTTTTTTACCTTAAATCATCTGCAATCTTCTCCAGCTTGCGCATGCGATGATTGACCCCGGATTTACTCAAATTGCCATCAGACAGTTCCCCCAGCTCTTTTAAAGTTGCATATGGGTGTTCGAGCCTAAGCAAGGCAATCTCTGAAAGCTCCGGTGACAGCGCCTTCAAACCCTTTTTGTCTTGGATAAGCCTGATGTTTTCCAACTGTCTTAAAGATGCCTCCAGAGTCTTGTCCATATTGGCTGTTTCACAATTGACCAACCGATTTGCCTGATTGCGCATGGCCTTTACAACCCGTACGTTTTCCAATCGGAGAACTGCGGTATGGGCACCTAAGTGTCCCAAAAACTGTCCGATCTCTTCGGCATCTTTAAAATACACTGTTACTCTATTTTTGCGCTGCACAACCCCGGGAGACAATCCAAAGGTTTCCGCGCATCCCTGCACAAGTGCTGCTTGACTAAAAGTGTTTGTTACTATTTCCAAGTGGTAATTTTTGCTCGGCTCTGTACAAGAACCGCGTCCGAGATACACACCTCTTAAAAAAGCTCGGCGACAGCATGCTTTCCCCCAGCGTCGGGCAGCAAAGCGTCGTTCTACACCGGCCAGACTATTGGCGATTGATTGCAGTTTGTACTGATGGGGAATCTGCACAGTATATACGGGCTGCTTACCAAACCCCACACTTTGGCGCACTTTGACCTCCATCTTAGGCTGGTAAAGCAGTTTAAATAATACATAAACTTTACGGGCTGCACCGGCTTGCCCGGCAACGACCTCATAGCCCTCATGGTTGAGGCTGCCGTCTACATAGGCGAGTCCCGCCAATTCCGCCAACTGGCAGCAGCGCCGTTTGGGCATAATCCTGGCTAATTCATCTTTGACGGTGCGAGAAAATCCCATAGCTGTGGGGTCCGCCCCACTCCCTCCTACCCGGCTCCTGCAATATCGGCTGTACATACAACCTGCTGGACTTGTATTGTCAAACACAGCTATTTGCCTGTTTTCGATTTCGCCAACTGCGGCCCAACTCCTCTTCCCACTACTTATTTTCATGGTAAGGGGCACCCTAAAAACAAACGTGCAGGGGAGAGCTAAATTGTTAACTTTTTTGGCCGACTATCATACCCATACTTACCACAGTCACGGTAAAGGCAGCGTAGAGGATAATGTCAAAGCTGCCCTTAACAAAGGGCTTGAAGCCATCGCTATTACTGATCACGGGCCAGCCAACCTTTTTGGAGTCGGAGTCAAAAACCTAAAGACGTTCGAACTCATCAGGCAAGAGCTGGAAGCCTGTCAAGTTAAATATCCCGCTATCCGAATTTTATTGGGAGTAGAGGCCAATATCATCTCACTGGGTGGAACCCTGGACATACCCATTGATCAGCTGCATGAATTTGACATCATTTTAGCTGGACTTCACCTGCTAGTATACCCCGATAACTTAGCTACTGCCTTGCTTTTTTCGGGAAATTTGGTTGGTCGTTTTTGGGCCCGCTTAAAAAACGCTTTAAGGGAAATTAACACCCAAGCTGTTATTGCCTCGTTAAATAGATATCCTATTGATATACTTACCCATCCTGGTCTGCATGTGAACATCGACACCGAAGCTGTTGGATCGGCGTGCTGCCAAACCCATACTTACATGGAGATTAATACAAGTCACGATCACATTACCCCGGAATACTTAAAAATCGCCTATGACGCCGGTGCCCGCTTTGTCATTGGCAGTGATGCCCACAGCCCCCATCGGGTGGGGGATCTAATTTCCGGGGTCGAATTTGCAAAAACCGCCGGTGTACCGTTAACTGCCATTCACAATCTAAAGATAGGGCAGGAGACTTGGACCTAAATAAAGAAAATCATCATACAATGCCGCAGCGCTTCGCTGTTGGCTAAAGGGGAGGACACACCTTTGCATGATCTGCAGTTTCTTTTGATCACGGGCTTATCCGGAGCAGGTAAAACTGAGACAGTGCGCATTTTGGAGGATATGGGCTTTTTTTGTGTAGACAACCTACCCCCTGCTCTAATCCCCAAATTCGCCGAGCTCTGCGCCCAGTCTGAAGGCAAAATCAAACATATAGCCTTAGTCTGCGATATCCGAGGACGGGGCTTTTTTGACCACCTGATTGCAGTCCTTGAGGAGTTGGAGGAAAGGGGCTTTCTATACGATATATTGTTTTTGGAGGCGTCCAATGAGACTCTGATCAGGCGTTTCAAAGAAAGCAGGCGCCGCCATCCTTTGGCTCCTGAAGGCACCATTTTGGAGGGCATTGCTAAGGAACGACAGCGCCTTCGGGAACTTAAGCGGCGTGCCCATCGGGTTTTGGACACCAGCCAATTAAGCCCAAGGGAACTGAGAGAAGAGATGATTCGCTGGCTTGATGACAGCGGCACACGTTCAGACCTTGCTGTTTCAGTTATTTCCTTTGGTTTTAAACACGGCCTTCCCCTAGACGCAGACTTGGCAGTCGATGTGCGGTTTTTGCCCAATCCGTTTTGGGTTGAAGCATTAGCGCCTTTGACGGGCAATGATGCACCGGTGCGAGACTATGTGCTGCAGCGAACCGTTACCCAAAAATTCCTGGCTAAGTATCTTGACCTGATAGAATTTTTACTGCCGGAGTATGTTAAAGAAGGTAAACAAGAGTTGGTGATTGCCATAGGCTGTACGGGGGGCCAGCACCGCTCGGTGGCGTTAGCCAACCATGTAGCTGACTTTATTAGAAATCAGGGGTTTGTTGTCTATGTGGAACATAGAGGACTACAAAACCAAACCAGTTAACACTGCAAAGAGGTTATTTAAATGGCTTTATCCCGGTATGCAGGTTAAACGTTGGATTGTGTTGATGGTGCTTGGAGCAAGCTGTGTGGCATTTGGGGCTGCTATTTTAATTGGACCTGATGGCCTGGCCGTGGCAGGCCGCAGGATCGCGGCTCTTCTTCGGCAGTGGAAACAGCCAACCCCTGCACCCTGGAACAACAAAGCCGGGGTGGGGCTGATTGTTTTAGGCATCATGCTCACAATTTGGGGCTTTCGCCGCGTCATCCATTCTTTGGTGATTGATCTTTTGCCAACCGATCCCGGGGAACTGGCAGAAATCATTTTCCACAAGCGTGGGCTGGATAAAGAACCGGCCCTAGTGGTAATCGGCGGCGGCACCGGTCTTTCTAATCTGTTGCGCGGGCTTAAAAATGAAACTGAACGCATTACCGCGATTGTGACAGTAGCCGATGATGGAGGCAGCTCCGGTCGTATTCGCTCGGAATTAGGGATTTTACCGCCCGGTGATATTCGCAACACATTAGTTGCGCTGGCGAATACTGAACCGATGATGGAACGGCTTTTTCAGCATCGATTCAATTGGGGAGAAGGGCTGCAGGGACACAGCTTCGGCAATTTATTCATTGCAGCCATGGCAGAAGTTACTGGAGACTTTGAAGAGGCCATCAGGGCATCCAGTCAGGTGCTTGCTGTTCGGGGGCAAGTGCTGCCCTCAACTTTAAGTTCCGTTGTTCTAAAGGCCGAGTATGCCGATGGTACAATCACTATTGGAGAAAGCTTGATACCTCAAAATAACAAAACCATACGTCAGGTTTTTCTGGAGCCGGAAAACTGTGCTCCCGTGCCTGAGGCAGTGGAATCTATAGAAACGGCCGATGGTATTATCCTGGGGCCCGGCAGTCTGTACACCAGCGTCATACCGAATTTGCTTGTTAAAGATATTCGAGAGGCTATTCGCCAATCATCAGCACCAAAAATATATGTTTGCAATGTGATGACTCAATCTGGGGAAACCCAAGGTTACAGTGCATCTGACCACATTCGAGCCATAATTGATCATGCCGGAACGGGACTGATCGATTATGTAATCGTTAACACAGTTCCCGTTCCGGAGAAGCTGCAGGAACGGTATCTCGCTGAAGGGGCTGTTCCGGTAAAAGCAGATTTAGACAAGATCAGAGCCTTGGGCATCACTGCCATCGAGGCCGAGGTGATCAGTATGACAAATCTGGTCAGACATGACCCTGAAAAATTGCGAGCCGTGATCCACGAGTTACTCGTCCGGCATTGGCCATCTTAAATGTTAAGTTATAGGAAGCTTTGCTGCCGCGGCCTCATCAATGATAAACAAGCAGTTTGGGTGCAGCTGCAGGACTGACGCGGGCAGTTTTTCGGTAACCGGGCCTAGAAGAGCCTGACTCACAGCATCGGCCTTATGGGCACCATTTGCCAAAAGAACTATTTCCGCGCAGTTCATAATGCTTTTTATGCCCATGGAGATTGCCTGCCGCGGTACCTCATCTAACTTTTGGAAAAACCGCGCATTAGCATTTACAGTCTCCTGGGCAAGGTCCACAAGACTGGTTGTGCCGCCAAATGGTGCACCAGGCTCATTGAAGCCAATATGACCATTGGTGCCGATTCCCAAAATTTGCAGATCAATTCCGCCTGCGGTCTTCATCTGAGTCTCATAGTTTTTGCACTCTTCCATCGGATCCGGGTTGATGCCGTTGGGAATATAGGTGTTGGCAGGATCTATATTGATATGTCTAAACAGCTGTTCTTCCATATAGTAATGATAACTGGCCTGATGGTCTGATGAAAGCCCGAAATATTCATCTAAATTGAAAGTCGTGGCCTTAGAAAAATCCATACCGCCTTGGTGCCTTTTTATCAGTTCCTCATACATCCCCAAAGGAGTGCTGCCGGTGGCCAGACCCAAGACGAGATCCGGTTTCCCTTTAAGTGCTGCTTCTACTACATCGGCCGCTGCTTCACTAATAGCCTTGTAGTCTTTTACGATTTTAACCCGCATATCTTCCACCTCACCTTTCTGCTTCATAAACAATCTTGCCTCTTACTATTGTGGCTAAAGGATTGATGTATTCATCGAATACGGCCAAATCACCATCTTTACCCACCTGGAGACTGCCTTTGCGATGGGCAACATTAACTACCTGGGCCGGATTTAAAGAAGCCATACGTATTGCTTCGGCAACTGATACGCCAAGCCATTTAACTGCATTTTGCACTGCTTTCGCCATGGACAGCGTACTGCCGGCCAGTGCTCCTGATGTTAGGCGGGCAGCCCCTTCAGACACTTCGATCTCCAAACCGCCAAAATCATAACGCCCGTCTGCAAGATCCATAGCCTGAATAGTGTCGGTGATCAACACCACTTTATCGATACCTTTGCTTTTTAGAACTATTTGCATTGCGGCAGGATGGACATGGATACCATCACAAATCAATTCAGCAAAAAATCCGTCACAGGTTAAAGCTGCCCCCACCACCCCCGGATCACGATGGTGAAGACCCCGCATACCGTTGAAGGTGTGGCAGATAAGGTTGGCACCCCACCGTTGGGCCTGCATCACCTCATCGAATGCCGCATCTGTGTGGCCGATGGAGACAGTCACGCCCCATGAACGCAGCAGTTTAATTGCTTGGAGAGCACCGGGTATCTCCGGTGCCAAGGTTACAGTTTTCAATAAGGGGCCTGCTTCTTCCCGGATCTTTTCCAACTCCTGTAAATCCGGAGGTCTGATGTACTTCGGATTTTGAGCGCCCTTTTTCTCTTCATTTATAAAAGGACCTTCCAAGTGAATCCCTATTACCTGGGCACCGGGAGTACCTTGCTCGGCGGCCTCTTTAACAGCACCTATGCAATCTAGAATGCCTTGGTGGCTGGCTGTGAGGGTGGTAGGCACAAATGCTGTCGTGCCATATTTTGCAAAAGTCTTTGCCATAACATCCAGTGCGTCCTTAGTACCGTCCATGACATCACCGCCACCACCACCGTGGACATGGGTATCGATCAGGCCCGGTGTAACATATGCCCCTTGGGCGTCCCATATGGGACCACCTGCCGGTGCACCGCTGTGTGGGCCCACATACGTAATCATACCCTTTTCAATCACAATCGTACCTGGAACAATCTCAAATGGTGTCACGAGTTGACCGTTAATTATAGTAATGTTATCTGAATCCAAATCTACACCTCCTTCACGGTCTTCGGATTCGCCACTTTGGAACAGATTTCCTTCTCCACGGACAGTGACGCATAAATCCGCCGTCCTAGACAAATACTTTAGAAGGTAATTCTATCTACCGTTTGCCGACAACACCCGGCGGCCGTGCTTGTCTTTGGAATGGAAGGGAGGGAGGCCGCACTACCCACGGCCAGAGTCGTGGGCTTCCTGCGGCGTTATTTGTGGGTTACTTAAATGCCGAAGGAGAGCTGCTTAAGCCTCCCACCAGCAAAAGACAAAATCGGGAATTGCCGTGTGAAACGTCCACCCCATCCCCTGTCAAAGATCTGCCAACAGGCTATGGCAAAGACTATATTGTGCTGATGGCCAAAGATCCCACTTGGCTGTTTACCTATTGGGAAATCACGCCCTGCGGGTGGAATCGGTGCTCCAATAATTTGAATGCCCATGAATGCCAGCTTGTTTTGCGGATAATTCAGATTGCCTTAGAGGAAAATTCTAAACACAAAGGCGTCTTGGGGTTTTTCGACATCAGCGTGCCGCCATTCACCAGTGATTGGCATATCAATACCGGTAAGGTCGGAGGCCTTTTTCAGGCCATTATAGGGATCCATACACCTTTGGGCGACTTTCGTCCCATCGCAAGCTCCAACAAAGTGCAGGCCCCTTGGGGCAGGAGTCCTTTTACATCGCCCTGGCATAGGGAGTTGCCACTTTTAGAATTCACATCCACTCCGCCCCCGGACCCCGGTACAAGTCCAATGCACTGGTAGGCAGCGAAAATACTTAAGGAGAGGTGCACATTGCCGCTGTCCAAAACACGCCCTTTGGGGTATGCAGCCATCGTACTGCACGCACATTTACCTTTTGTTCGTCATCCTGAGAAACGTGAGTGTTTGGAAGAGTTGTGGTTAATGGAGGCCATCACAGAAACTTATATACCTTTACTTTTGATGATGGAGGAGCTCTTAGCAAAGGGAATTGACTTTCGTTTAACTATGTCCATAACTCCCACACTAGCAGCAATGCTTAATGATGCATTACTGCAAAAGCGCTACAGCAAACACCTGGTGAAACTATTGGACCTTGGAGAAAAAGAAGCCGAGCGCACCAAAAACCAACCCAGGCTGCAAAGAGTTGTCCATATGTACCAAAACCGACTGCAAAAGGTGCAGTCATTTTTCCATGCCCACAATGGACAGCTCCTAAATGTTTTCAGGCAAATTGCTGATACCGGAAAATTGGAGATCTTAGCCTCCGCGGCCACACATGGATATCTGCCGCTTTTATATGCGAATCCCAAAGCCGTTGAGGCCCAAATCGCGATTGGCATAACAGCGTATAAAAAGTATTTTTCCGAACATCCAAAAGGGTTTTGGCTGCCTGAATGTGGTTTTACCTCCGGTATTGACGAGATCCTGGCTAAATATGGTGTTAAATACTTTATAGCGGATTCCCATGGGTTGCTTCATGGCAATCCCCCACCACCGGATTTAGTATATGCCCCCATCTACACCCCCCACGGTGTTGCCGTGTTTGGCCGTGATTGGGAATCGTCAAAACAAGTCTGGAGTGCCACCGAGGGTTATCCCGGGGATTTCGATTACAGGGACTTTTATCGGGATATAGGATTTGACTTAGACCGCGATTACATTGGTCCATATTTGGTTGACGATATCCGCGGATTTACCGGCATGAAATATCACAAAATCACGGGATCCAGCGGACACAAAGCCATTTACGATCCAGTTCAAGCCGGGAAGAAAGCCATTGAACATGCCGGCAACTTCATGTTTAACCGCGAGCTGCAAATCAAGCACCTGGCAGCAAACATGGAAAGGCCCCCTTTGATTGTGGCTCCATATGATGCAGAACTTTTTGGACACTGGTGGTATGAAGGCCCCGAATGGTTGAAAAGCCTTTTTACAAAGAGCTGCCGGGACCAAAATATATTCACCATGGTTACCTTAGGCGAATACATAGACAAGTACCCCATAGGTCAAGTCAGTGCCCCGGCAGATTCCAGCTGGGGCATGGGCGGATATCATGAAGTTTGGCTGGATCACTCAAATGCTTGGATCTACCGACATTTGCATGCAGCGGCTGAACGCATGGGTGAGCTCGCCAACAGATATCCCCATGCTGTCGGTGTCAAAAAGAGGGCTTTAGATCAAGCTGCTCGTGAACTGTTGCTTGCCCAATCCAGTGATTGGGCCTTCATCATGAAAACAGGTACAATGGTTGAATATGCGGTACATCGCACGAAAACACACTTATTGAATTTCACCACTCTTTACGAAGGGGTTTTAGCGGGACATATCGATGAAGACAGGCTTAGAGTCCTGGAGGGCTTCCATAATGTTTTCCCCGATTTGGATTATTCTATATATGCCTTTGATGATCCGGCACAAGGTGCGGGATAAGTTATTTACCAGTCTACGAAAGTCCGATGTCCTCTATTTCCCCCATGTACAGTCTTGCTAAAGCATCTGCCTCATCATAAGTGGGAGCCTCCGTATAAACAGATACAACAGGTGATTCACTATCTGGAAGTACCAGTGCCCAGCCTTGCTCATGATATATCTTGATCCCGTCTGTTAGATCCCGCCGGTTTCCTCGGGTATCTGCCAACACTTGCCGCATAACAGTCCCCTTTTTTTGCCAAGGGACTGCAATATCCACCTTCTGTCTTTTTTTGGTCGATATCGCAGAAATCAAACTGTACAGGTCTTGACCCGTCTTTTTAATCAGTGCAATCATCTGGGCCGTAAACGCTAAGGCATCAAACCCAGGATGCAGGAGGGCATCATCGACTGGTTGGGTTTTGCGGCTTGTGGCTTCTAAAACAGCGCGAGAACTGTTTTTTGTGCGAACGACGGAAAGTCCAAGTTCTGCGGCCAGCTCATCAACTGTGTGTGAAGCAGTGATGGGTACGGCAATTTCATCGCCATTTGCCGATCTATCGGCTGCCAACGCCCAAGTCAAAAGAGTCCAATAAAGCTCTTCGGGCACCAGGCTGCCCTTATTGTCCACCAGTAGAGCAGTTTCACCGGTGCCATCCACCAATACCCCCAAATTAGCGCCTTTTTCCACAACCAGCTCGCCCACCTGTTCAAGGTATAAAGCCTGCTCATGCATGGCAAGATTGGGAGTCACGTTGGGTTTTAGTGCCAATTCCAAATCCCAAATTTCGCAGCCCAATGTTTTCAACAAATCCGGCAGTAAAAACTTCAAAACCGGCGATGTGTAACCCAATACAACCGATATGTTTTTTTGTACACTTTCAGAAAGGACTGCCCTATGCTGCTCACTGAAGGCCTTTTTGTAAACCTGGTTCGCCCCTGTGGCAAATTGAATGTTTCCTACCTCTTCTGGGGAGACTCGCCGGAAATCACCCCGAGCAAAGCTGTTATCGATTGAGCGCTCTTGCTGACGGCCCAGCGGTAATCCTTCATGATCAACAAAACGGATGGCCGCTTCATTGGCCACCCTGGTGTCCTGGTGGGTATATATACCACCGACACATTTAGTCAGGACAGAGGTGAAGACCGCAACCGGCAATGTGGTCGAACCAATATCCACTACATTAAGACCACTTGATAATAGCCCCGCAGCGAGGGCGCGTTTCAGCATGCGGGTGGACTCCCAACCATCACAGGCCACTAAAACCACTTGTTCGGGCTTATACAAAGCACCGAAGCTAGCCCCGAGCCGTGACGCAAACTCGGGAGTCAGCTCAAGATTGACGGCACCGGACACACCATTATTACCAAAAAGACTGCGGGAACACCTACCTGTCCAAACTACATCCTCGTTTACTTTAGTCAGACGATCAATTTCCTTATTCGGCCAAATTTTAACATAAGGTCGCACTGTGCTTGCTGTCCCCAAAGTACTCGATTGGCCAACAACTGCACCTTCAAAAACCCGGGCTTTGGATTTGACTTTGGCTTGCCCGCAAATAACTGCACCTTTTATTTCTGCCTGTGCGCCTATATGTACATTGTTCCAGCAGACAGAACGGCAAATTGAACTATATTGCCCTATTACCGTATCATCACCTAAAATCGTATAGGGCCCTATTTTTGCTCCCCGCTCGACCCTGCAATTTTTACCGAACACCACTGGAGGCTCAATAACGGCTGTAGGGTGGGTAAAAACGTCCTCACTTCGCCATATACCGTGTGCATCTGCGGCTTCCCGGTGCCCTGGAATCGCAACTTTCACTCTCCCCTCCAGAACCTCGGTATGAGCATGTCTATACTCCTCTAAATTACCAATATCTGACCAATAGCCTTCACCTACGATACCATATAATTCACCATTTGATTCTAGTAAACTGGGAAATAAATCATTGCTGAAGTCGTAGGGTCTGCCGCGGGGGATCAGATCCAAAACCTCAGGTTCTAGAATATAAATGCCGGTGTTGACTGTGTCGCTGAAAACTTGGCCCCAGGTCGGTTTTTCTAAAAACCGTTCGATTCTGCCTTGTTCATCAATAAACACCACACCATATTCCAAAGGTGAAGCAACCTTTGCTAAGATCAGGGTAGCAGCAGCCTGCTTCTTCCGATGGAAATCAAGCGCTTGGCCAAGATCGAAATCTGTCAGCGCATCCCCAGAGATTACCACAAAAGTTTCATCGAGAAACTCGGCAGCGTTTTTAACACTGCCGGCTGTACCTAAAGGCCTATCTTCAACGAAGTATCGCATACTGACGCCAAAATCATTCCCACATGCGAAATGCTCTTCTATGACATCGGAAAGATACCATGTAGTTACAGCAATATTCATAAATCCGTGTGTTTTTAAGAGTTCCACTGTGTGTTCCATCAAAGGCCGATTGGCCATTGGTACCATCGGTTTGGGCAAATCGCATGTTAAAGGCCTGAGTCGGCTGCCTTGGCCCCCGGCCATAATCACTGCCTTCATGTGGAACTGCCTCCCCCTGCTGGGTGCTGTCGGCGTAAATCTACGTCGTTTCCCAAGGACTCAGGCACACCCATGCCTAAAGGCCGCTGGTAACTGTCTTTCCGAATTGGTGGTACAAATTCCAACGGCAGCGTTGGGGCAGAGTTTCCGGTATCTTGATATCGGGACTCAACACCTTGAGCGGACAACCGAGTTTTGGCCAATATGCCTTCTTGGGGAAACCCTCCCATTTTGGCCCAAGGACTTTTAGTGAACTCGTCCAGCACTTCTTTGTAGACTGCTTCTGTTTGCGAAGCAATCAACGACCAGCTGTACTTATCTTGAACATCCTGCAGGGCTTGTCTTTTAATATATTCAGCAAACTTGGGTGCTTTCAGATAGGCCAAGATATTATCAGCCAATGAATGTGCATTGCCTGGGTAAGCCCTTAGACCGTTTTGGGCATGCCGCACAATTTCTCGCAACCCGCCTGTGTCAGAAACAACCACGGGAACTTTTGCTGCCATGGCTTCTAAGGCTACTATGCCAAAAGGTTCATAGTGGCTGGGAACTACTGCGACATCAGAGCAACCGTAGAGTTTGTTGCGACTGTCATCATCAACAAAGCCTGTAAAATATACACTCTGCTGGATGCCAAGACGTGCTACCTTCTCTTTTAGCGCAAATTTAGCTGGCCCTTTACCCGCTATGATAAACTTAGCATTCCCAAACTGCTCTAAAACGTACGGAACAGCATCTATGAGTGTATCTACACCCTTTTCATGAACTAATCTTCCCACAAAAAAAATAATCCGTTCATGATCAGCGGCATATTGACGTCGGAAACTCCGGGCATCGGAGTTATCAGGGACGGAAAAATCCTCAACCTTGACACCGTTAGGCAGAATGCGCAGCTTATCCTGGGGCACCTGGAAAATGTACTGAATTTCACTCTGCATATACTCACTACAGCAAATGACCCGCCATGCTTCATACGCAAGCCACCATTCCAAATTGCTGATCTGTCTTTGCAGATCATTGTGCAGTCCGTGGTTGCGGCCGAATTCGGTAGCATGTATAGTGGCGACAAGAGGCTTGACCAATCCGTGTTTAAGCGCCTTGCCTGCGTAGACCGCCAGCCAATCATGCCCATGGATCAAATCAAAGCTGTGTCCTTCCACCAAAAGCCGCAATGCGACCTCCAACATCTGTACATTCAGATGTGTTACAGATTCTACAAAGTCCCGTCCTCCGGGACCAAATACTGCCTGGCGGTGCACAAAGACCCCCCGTATTTTTTCAGTGGTGGGTGCCCCTTTGCAATCGCTTGTCAAGACGTGGATCTCGTGACCCATCTTTGCCAGGGCCTCGGAAAGATCTGCCACATGTCTGCCAAGACCACCAACAACTTGGGGCGGATATTCCCAAGACAGCATTAGAATCTTCACCTAACCGCCTCCGTTTTCTATAATCGCCCGGCCCTTTGTTTGGACCTTTTGTGATGTCCTTAGCTTTTCCCAACATGGCAACTCTATACAGTTAAGGCGAACATCAAAAACCGGAAGTAAGTACACCTCCGGTTTGTTTAAACAAAGTGGGTTTTGTCAATTTCAAGCACTTGTCATTGATCAACTTTCGATGGCTGCCAGCGAAAAATGGTGTAAAAAATCCCTCCCAATAATACTAAAACCGCAAAACTTGCAGCCAGGTGCACGTTGGTAAACGGCAGTGATAAACCTTGACTGACAGGCAGCAGTATAGGGTATTCTTCCTCGCTCAGCCCTTCGATAGACAATTGGCTGGTTTGAGATTTCTTGCCCCGTCCGCTGTCCAAAAGGTCAATGACATTGGGCGAGTTAGCGCGCCTGCCGCCTCCGAAAGACCATTTGGAACGAGTCTTCTCCACAACCCGATACTGATCTGGACCAAAGGAGTCAAAACCGCCTACCAGCACATAGTACTGCCAGGTTCTTTCCGGGTATGGAGCTGCTTCTGTAGGAACTATGGCCCGGATAGTTTTTCCATCTGGTAAAACGGAAGCAGCAATAGAATGCACTTGGGCCGGATCCAGGCGAGCATCCAGCCACCGGGAACCTCCCCAGGGTTGAATGCGCAAACGATACTCCCACCCGGCGTCCGGCGAAAACTGTACACCGGGGCCCGGTGCCGCAGGGACGATATGTCCCCCCGGCTCTGCATCGATATAAATATCTATCAATTGATGAAAAAATCCTTCCGGCGCATTCCAGGGGTTGGTCACTTTGACAAAGGAAATATCATAATAAGTATTGTGCTCATCGTACCAAATATTCACATTCTCAAGATCAAACAGCCCCGGTTCAAACACTTCATGATCAGGATAGGTAATACCACCTGCGCCGCAATCATCGCCGACTTTGTCTTCCATACTGAAAACCATGTGGCTGGCCCCGTATGTTGTAGTCGACAACACTGCAACCAGCGCAAGCATAACGAACACCAGTGCAAGTTTACTCACTTCACGGGACATGGCATCTCCTCCCTTCGCTTACCAAAGTATGCTGTAGTGGGCAAGATTATGAAGAGCCAAGCCCCTGTCTTTCGGCTTCTTTACCTTTATATACTCTGGGTACCCTACCTGATAGCCTGCAAATCACTTCATAGTGGATAGTACCCATCTTAGCAGCTATTTCATCGGCTCCAATATATTCGCAGCCTTGTTCACCCAAAAAAACTGCGGTCTCACCTATGTCTATAACATCATCGCCAACATCGGCCATACACTGACTCATACAGATATTTCCAACTAGAGGGTAGCGCTTTCCACCCAAAAGCACCTCACCACTGCCGCTCAGCAGCCGTGAATACCCTTCAGCATATCCAATAGGTAAAGTAACAATATTTGTTGCCTTGGAGGTCACATAAACAGCATTGTAGCTGACAGCACTGCCGGCAGCTACGCGATGTACGTAACTTACAGACGCCTTGAGTTCCATCGCGGGCTCGAGATTAAGGGCTTGTTCCCCGTTGGGTTTCCTCTGTCGCGGATTTTCCCCGATTCCCAAACCATAAATAGCAATACCGCTTCTGACAATTGATAGCTGTGTTTCAGGTAAATTCAGCGCGGCCGCAGTATTCGCCATATGTTTGATCGGAATGCGGATACCGGCGGCAGCCAGCCTTTGCAGCATTTGTTCAAACAATTGAAACTGCTGCTTAGCATACGTCTGGTCAGCACGGTCAGCAGTGGCAAAATGGGAAAAGACACCTTCGATTTCCAGATTCGGCAATCTGCTGATTCTCGAGATGAAATCTACTGCCTGACAAGGCAAAACACCCAACCTGCCCATACCGGTATCAACCTTCACATGTACTCGGGCAGTTAAATTCCTCCCTTGGGCTTCTTTGGAAAGCGCCCGGGCGAGATCTTCGGTGCAAACCGCTACCCGCAGCCCCTGACTTACAGCCGCGGCAGCGTGCCATTTGGGAGGAGGTGTTAAGACCAAAATTGGGGCGGTGATACCTGCTTCCCGAATTTCCAAAGCTTCCCTTACATTGCCGAGCCCAAGCCAGGCTGCCCCATGGTGCAGCGCGGCCCGAGCCACTGCTTCAGCCCCATGACCGTAGCCATCGGCCTTGACAACGGCCATGAGCTCAGTTGTGGGTAAAAGATTTTGGCAAATTATACGCACATTTTGTCCTATGGCATCAAGATCTACTTCCAACCAGGCGCCTGAAAGGCAGAGGCCCTTTGCACCCGGCAAAACTGTTTTTTTTATTCCAGATAAATCCACCGTTCCGTCACTTCTTCCCGCTCAATTAACTGCAGTGCTTGCGGCATTTTCTTTAGTACATCCCCGGCAAGGAGGGAAAGTGCTCCCAACTGCTCATATGCCAGATCCCCTGCAAGACCGTGGGCATACACGCTAAATACGGCTGCATCCACCGGAGCCATACCGCCCGCCAAACGGCCCCCAATAATCCCTGTTAATACGTCACCACTGCCACCAGTTGCCATTCCCATGTTACCAGTAGTATTTACCCAAAACCCGCCATTGGATGCGGCAACAACTGTACCCGCCCCTTTCAAAACGACTGTGGCCAAAAACTTTTGGGCTGCAGTCACTGCACTCTTTATCCGTTCTTGCTGAACCGCTTCTACAGAACAACCCAACAGACGAGCCATCTCCCCTGGATGGGGCGTGAGTACCAATGGCGGGCTTTCTGAAGTTCTGCTTTCCAAAATACCGGTTTGTGCAGCCACGTTTAGGCCATCGGCATCAAGCACAATTGGACAGTTTACCTGCTCCAATAAGGTCCTCACCAACTCACCTGTAGAAGGATGCTGTCCCAATCCCGGACCAATGACTAAAGCATCCATGCGCGGCAGATATTCCTCAATCTTCGGTAAAGCCTCCACACTTAAGCAGCGTTCCGCCGTTTCTGCCAGTGCTATAGTCATAGCTTCCGTGGTTTTTGTTTCCATAATATCATTTAGGCTTTGGGGCACACCTACAAAAACCAAACCTGAGCCTGCCAAAAGTGCACCTTGGGAAGATAAAGCTGCAGCCCCTGTCATACCCCGGGCGCCTGCCAGTATCAACACACGACCAAATGTCCCTTTATGGCCGGCCTCAGGTCTTGATGGCAGCAATTTGCTTAAATTCTTGGCTGTAATGAGGTTGCCGTTACCGGCGGAATTCAGAAGTTCCTGGGGTATACATATATTGGCAACATGAACTCTACCGGTTTGCTCTGCCCCGGGATATACAAATAACCCTACCTTGGGAGCCGCCAATGTCACCGTCAAATCGGCTTTAATACAGGGTGAGAAAACTTTGCCGGTGTCGGCATCAAGTCCCGACGGTACATCTACAGCCAATACAGGTCTTTCAATGTCGTTAATCAGTTCAATTACATCCCCCACCAAATCTTTGGGAGGGCCCTTTAGGCCTGTACCCAACAGCCCGTCAATGATTAAATCAGTCAAAGATAAAGCAAAACGCAGCTTGGGAAGATACGCTTCATCAATTTCCTGAATATCTATGCCCAGCTGACAGCAAATATGATAGTTTGCCAAAGCATCTTGACTGAGTTCCTTATACGATGAAGTCATGAATACACGGGCACGCAGTCCTAAGTTGTGCAGGTAGCGGGCAGCCACAAATCCATCCCCACCGTTGTTGCCTTTGCCGACAACAATTGAAACTTTACGATGGCCTCGCCGCCTAAGATAGGAAACAGCTGTTTCTGCCACCTGTCGGCCCGCATTTTCCATCAACACCATACTGGGTATACCGATCTCTTTGATGACTTTCGTGTCAACTGCACGCATCTGGGCAGCAGTCAAGAGCTTCACCGATCAGCGACCTCCCTTCACTTCCACCAACAGCTATAACTGTGGCAGAGGCATAATCTCGACTGTGGGTTAAGGTCACATGGAACTCGGAAATTCCCGTAGTTTGAGAGATTTTCAGACTTGTCCCACTTAAAACCACATATGGTTGCCCGGTTGGTCTGTGGCGAATTTCTATATCACGCCAGCGCACACCTTGGCGCCAGCCAGTGCCCAAGGCTTTCATCACCGCTTCCTTGGCAGCAAAGCGAACAGCCAATCGCTCTTTTTGGGCAACTGGACCTCCCCGCAGGCAGTGTTGTTGTTCTAAAGGTGTGTAAACCCTATCAAGAAATCTTTGGCCTTTTCTTCTCCAAGTATCGGCTACCCTTTGGATCTCTATGATATCTGTCCCCAGCCCCAAGATCATGGTTTAGCCTCCATTTCCTGCTTTCCAAATCCCCGTTGGATTCTTTCGGCTACTTCCTGGGCTGCTTCGTAAACTTTTTGGCGATCTTGGCCCTCTGCCATCACCCGAACCAATGGTTCTGTGCCAGACGCCCGCACATAAATGCGTCCAGCATCACCGAACGATGTTTTTGCCCAATCTATAGCATCCTGCACCGATTTACATGTCTGCCACCCTTGTCTATCTTTTACAGGCACATTAATCAAAACCTGAGGGTATTTCTCCAACTGTTTAGCCAGTTCAGATAGGGGTTTTGATTCTTTTTGCACCACAGCCAAAAGCTGCAAAGCTGTCAACACTCCATCACCGGTTGTATTGTAGTCAAGGAATATGATGTGGCCCGACTGTTCGCCGCCAAAATTTAAGTCCCGCTCACGCATGGCTTCTAATACATATCGATCCCCATTAGGTGTAATTATAACGTCGGCACCGGCCTTTTTAAACGCCGCTTGCACGCCCATATTGCTGTAAACAGTGGCAGCCAATGTGTTGTTGGCAAGTCGCCCCTGCCTCAACAAATTCATCCCGCAGATGGTTAAAATGTGATCACCGTCCAACAAATTGCCCTTCTCATCCACGGCTATTAGACGATCAGCATCACCATCATGGGCAATACCCATATCAGCTTTATGGTGTAAGACTGCCTTGATAAGCGATTCGGGATGGGTAGAACCACAATCCACATTTATATTCAAACCATCGGGCTTATCGTGGAGACTGATAACATCTGCCCCCAGTTTCTCCAAAACCACCGGAGTAGTCCTATAGGCGGCTCCATTTCCGCAATCCACCACAACCTTTAAGTCCTTTAAACTACAGTCAACGGTCCCCATTAAAAACTTACCATAGGCTGCCAGCGGATCCTCAAAACTCAACAACCGTCCAACATCCTTGCCTACAGCCCGCCTGGCACCATCGATTCCGGGTTTTCTAAGCGGTCGTTCCTTAAATAAAATGACACCGTTTCCGGTGGCACCATGAATTAACTTTTCAATCTTGTCTTCTACCTCATCGGCCAATTTGTACCCGTCACCGGAAAAGAATTTGATCCCATTGTCCTGTGCCGGGTTATGTGATGCCGAGATCATAATTCCGGCATCAGCCTGCCATGTTCTGGTCAAATGAGCGACACCGGGTGTAGGTATTACACCCAGCCTAAGTACATCAGCGCCAACGGAGGTAATGCCGGCAATGAGTGCAGACTCCAGCATTTCCCCGGAGATGCGGGTATCGCGCCCGATCAGCACCCGGGGCCGAAACACACAACTGTCTTTCAGTAAAACCGAGGCCCCGTAGCGTCCCAAGGCATAGGCCAATTCAGGGGTTAAAACATCATTGGCTTTACCCCGCACGCCATCGGTTCCAAACAACCTGGTCATCATTATCACCTCTAAACTGCGTAAAACTCCGCGGTTCGGATCAGGTTTACTATTTCATTGGTTAATTCTAGATTTACCGACCTTTCCCTGCGAAACCTTAAGAAAGCTGCCTATGGTGGCAATGGCATCGGCCGGTGAGCAATCCAGCCCATTTACGAAATCTTCAATAAAAGGCTCCAATATATCTTGGATAACGGTGTATCTTAGGTTATGCCATCTAACAGGCAAAGGCGATAGGCCCAAAGGCCCTGCCAAAGCATCCATTAAACTTGCCCAAACCTCATCATCAATATCGTGTTCATTTTGCCATTTTTCCCAAAGCCGTTTATCAGCGGGAAGCCCTTGGAAATCCCGACTCCTTGCCCAGCCGAGTCTTTGGCTCAACATCTGGGCCAACTCCATAGATAAACGGGCATACGCCAAACCTTGAAACCGTTTGTGACGAAAAACCGAAATTTGAGTCATTTTCCCTTGTAAGTGGCTGCCGCTGCCCCGGCCCCCGGATGGTGGCATCCACCGCAAATCCGTCGCTATATTTACCTTGTCATATCCCCGCAATTTGGCATTTTCATCCAATGACGCCAGCCAAAGACCGCAAGGCCCGATTATGCCTCTCTGTTCTGTAAGAAAGTCTGTTAATAGTGTGCCTTGAATTTGGACAGAAAACTTGGCAGTTTGCTGCGCTTTATATGCATTAAAAGCAGTTTCGATTAACTCCTCAGTCAGCAGCAGTTCTCCTTCGGTATCAATGATCCCACCGCTTGCCGCAATCAAGACGTGCAGCAAACTGCTTTTATCGCTTTCTTGCAAACTAACAACAGGGCCGGGCAGCTTCGCCTGTTGAAAGACTCCTTGAAGGTTTTGCCATTGACTGCCTATCCAAGTTGACGCATCTGCCAGCTGCTCGTTGACAACGGCCGCATCGTCTTTTAAAGCATCCCACACTTGCCTACTCGACACCCAGAGGTTGGGCTCAATAACACAAGGCCATGCCATAACACCTTCTTTTACAGCCACCCTTGCTAGGGCACTGTGAAGATAGATCTCTTCAGGTTGGACAGGCAGGAATCGATCAATGGGCAGCTGCAGGGTAGACCATGTGGAAAACCAAGACCTGCTTTCCACCAAAATGTGGGGAGGACGCCCCTTTGCCAAACTTTCTTCCATTGCTTGGGTTAGCTCCGATGTGTTGACAAAGACAAACGTAGACTCGACGTTAGGATACATCTGCTGCAGGCTGCCGCGGATATCCTGCCAAAAGGGTGCATCTTGATCAGGTGGTTCCCCAACCCCAGTGCCCACTTCCACCCACACCACAAGCGAGAATACTTTTTTGGGATCGATCTTGGCATTGGGATCCAGTCTCGCTGCCGGGTCTCGCCTGTTCCACAGCTGCCATGTGCCAAAACTTACCACACACAACAAGACAGTAAGGATGATGGCGATTCTTCGAGACACTATCTCACCCCCAGAAGCAGATAAACATCCGGCCAACCCAAACCATCGGGCAGCATACCATAGCGCCTTTGCAGTGCCTTTACGGCTTCCCCGGTCTGTTCACCATAGCGCCCGTCGGCAAGACCGCAATCACAGCCGTTTGCCTGTAAAGCCTGTTGCAGAGTAATGACATCCTGACCATAGTTTCCCGGTTTCAACTGCCTTGTGACACGATCGGATTCTCGCCCGATCATGCGGACAATGGTTCCCTCGGGAATAATCCGATACAAATATTCCACATGGCTGTTGAACATGCGTATACAACCACCGCTGGCCATTGTCCCAATAGACCAAGGTTTGTTTGTACCGTGGATACCGTAAATTCCCCAAGGTACATTTAGGCCCAACCATCGAGTACCAAATCCGCCTCCCCAGTTCATGCTTTTATGGACAATCAAAAATTCACCTATGGGGCTGGGCGTTTTGGAAAGCCCGACTGCCACAGCAAACCTCCGAAACTCCTCACCGCCTATGTACACTATTAACTGGCGCCGGGCTACATCGATCACAATCTCCCGATCACCATCGGGAATGTCCCCAGTGTCCTCCAATACCGGTACGGGAAAATCATCACATAAAGCCTGCCAAGTCCCCTGACCTACAACCCCGTCTGCCGAAAGGGCGTGCTGTCGTTGAAACTCTTGTACAGCTGTCATCAAAACCCGATCAAATTTACCACTGATGGGACCTGTATAAAACCCTGTCCGCTGAAGCCCATACTGCAGTTCCCGCACATCATCTCCCCCCATAGGGGGGTCTGCAAGGTAAAGCAGCCGATCTGATTCGTCAGTCGCATAGGTTAATCTGCCAACCCGATCATCTTCACTGAATCCATGGTTTTCACGGCTTAAAACATGGTAGATATCGACACTTTCCATTGATTTCATTGTCCCAACAAACCCCGGACAGCTGCCGGCCGCCGCTAAGACTAACACCAAACCAAATATCAGAAAAGGGTATTGCGTCTTAGGCATAAAATCAATCCTTCCCTTCAAGATCCACAGAAGACCCATACCGAATTAGATGGGTTTGTCTTTTATCTTTATTCATCTTACGAAGGGAAAATGGAATCTATGCCAAAGGAAAAGCGCCCATATGGGCGCTGGCTTGAAGGTAAAACTAATTACGATGCACTATCGGGAACCCGGGAGGCTACCTGCATAAGACCATATTCTATGCTGTCGACCAATGCACGCCAACTCGCCTCAATCAAGTTCGAGGATACGCCTACTGTGCCCCAAGTCTGCACTCCATCAGTGGATTCAATCAATACCCTCACTGTAGCCTCTGTTCCTCGATGTTCATTCAACACCCGCACTTTGTAGTCAGTGAGCCAGATATCATTTACCTGTGGATAAGCCTCTTCTAAAGCTTTTCTAAGTGCATTGTCCAAAGCATTGACAGGACCATTCCCTTCAGCAACCGTATGGGAGATCAAGTCGTTGACACGCACTTTCACCGTCGCTTCAGTGAGGGGCTCATCATCACCGTGGGCCCTTTCAATAATTACCCTCAGGCTTTCCAGATCGAAGAAAGAGGTATACAAACCAAGGGACTTTTTAAGCATGATTTCAAAAGATGCTTCAGCACCTTCAAAATGATACCCCTCATATTCCAGATCCTTAATGACTTCCACCACACTTCTCAGTGCCGGAGAATCATGTGCCAAATCTATATCATATTCCTGGGCCTTGTATGCTATATTACTGGCTCCAGACAGTTCGGAAACCAAAACCCGCCGCCGGTTGCCGACTGCTTCCGGGGGGATGTGCTCATAAGTTTCAGGATGTTTCATGAGTGCACTCACATGCAGACCGCCTTTATGGGAAAACACACTTTTGCCCACAAAAGGCTGTTTTGCGTCAGGCACTTGGTTAGCTAATTCATTTACGTAGTTAGAAAGCCGTACCAAATGCTTGAGATTTGTATTGGGCAAACAGCTTTTACCGGCCTTTAACTGCAAGTTTGGGATCACACTGCAAAGATCGGCATTTCCGCAGCGCTCACCATAACCATTGATCGTTCCCTGTACGTGCACTGCCCCGGCGTTGACTGCCACAAGGCTGTTGGCAACAGCAAGGCCGGAGTCGTTGTGAATATGCACCCCGACATCGATACCTAAGCGATCGACTGCCGCCCGGGTGGCCGCCTCCATCTCCCAGGGCAAAGTACCCCCGTTTGTATCACAAAGTACGGCTACTCTTGCCCCAGCCTTTGCGGCAGTTTCCAAAACCAACAGCGCATAATCGGGATTTGCCTTAAATCCATCAAAATAATGTTCAGCATCGAAGATTACTTCCACCCCGTGTGATACTAAATAGACAACACTGTCTTGGATCATGGCCAAATTCTCTTCCAAAGTGGTCTGCAGGGCATTGGTGACATGAAAGTCCCACGATTTACCCACGATGGCTGCAGCTTTCACTCCGGCATCAAGAATTGCCTGCAGATTTTTATCCTCAGAGGCCTTTTGATTGACCCGGCGAGTGCTTCCAAACGCGGAAAGCTTGGCATGTTTCCATTCGATATCCTTCGCCTTTTGGAAAAATTCGTTGTCTTTGGGATTGGAACCCGGCCAACCGCCTTCGATATAATCGAAGCCCATTTCGTCCAACCGTTTTGCTACCTTCAGTTTATCTTCAACAGAAAACGATATGCCTTCGCCTTGGGTCCCATCTCGTAAAGTAGTATCATATATCTCAACTCTTGCCATACGTGCCTCCTTCTGCCACGGCTTTTGCTACTTCATCACCCATGGCCTTTGTTCCGACTAGCTGCATCCCTTCTTGCCAAATATCCTGTGTCCGATACCCGCGTCTGAGCACATCCTCTACTGCTTTCTCCACCCTTAATGCGGCTTTTACATTGTTTAGTGAATACTGCAAAAGCATCGCCGCAGATAAGATCATAGCCAAAGGATTGGCGATGTCTTGTCCGGCAATAGTTGGGGCAGAGCCGTGCACAGGTTCATAAAGCCCCACACTGCCGCCAATGCTTGCTGAAGGCAGCATCCCTAGGGAACCTGTGAGCATGGCTGCTTCATCGCTTAAGATATCCCCGAACATATTGGTGGTTAAAATGACGTCAAACTGTTTTGGATCTCTTAGAAGCTGCATCGCGCAGTTATCTACGAACATATGTTCACACTCAATTGATGGGAATTCCCTCGCCACTTCGCCAACAACTTCCCGCCAGAGCCGGGATGACTCTAAAATATTGGATTTATCAACTGAGGTGACTTTTTGGCGGCGCTTTTGAGCTGCTTCAAAGGCCACCAAGGCAATGCGCCGTATTTCCTCCGTCGTATATTCAAGTGTGTCCACGGCACGAAAGCCTCCTGTCTCCGTTTCTTCTCGGAAGCGGGGCCTGCCGAAGTAAAGGCCTCCCGTCAGTTCGCGGACCACTAATATATCTACCCCCGCGGCAAGTTCTGCCTTCAAACTTGATGCATCAACCAAGGGGTTGAAAACCCTGGCCGGTCTCAAATTAGCAAACAGCCCCAGCCCCCGCCGGATTCCTAATAGACCGGCTTCAGGGCGCAAATCACCGGGCAGATCATCCCATTTAGGCCCTCCCACAGCACCTAAAAGTACTCCATCGGCTTCCCGACAGGCATCCAGAGTATCATCAGGCAGGGGAGTACCGTGTTCATCTATGGCGACACCACCCATATCTGCCGTTTCCCACTGGAAATCTATGTCTTCCATTTCACCAACAACCTCAAGCACCTTAACAGCTTCTTGCATAATTTCTGTCCCGATACCGTCACCGGGAAGCAAAACAATCTTAGCCATATTACTTCTCCCCTCCCGTCTGCCGTTTGACAAAACCGATTAAGCCTCCGGCCTGAATTATTTCCTGCATGAAATCGGGGAACGCCACTGCCTCATAACTTTCGTTTAGTGTAAGGTTTTTGACAACTCCCGCGGCCAGGTCTACTTGAAGTGTATGCCCGTTTTCACAGCCGGAAACTGCCTGGGGGCACTCAACAATCGGTAGACCGATATTAATAGCATTGCGGAAAAAGATCCTGGCAAAGGACTCGGCAATCACTAAGCTAACACCTGCACCGCTGATGGCAATTGGTGCATGTTCTCTGGAACTTCCACAACCAAAGTTTTTGCCCCCTACAATAATATCGCCAGGCTGCACCTTTTTGGGGAAATCAGGCTCAGCATCCTCCATACAGTGAGCCGCTAAAATCTTTGGATCTTGAGTTGTCAAATAGCGGGCAGGAATAATGGCATCAGTATCGATATCATCACCGAAAACCCATGTTTTACCTTGAAAAACGTTCATGTTATGCCCCCTCCTTCACAACATCTTGAGGAGATGTAATGTACCCGGTCACAGCCGATGCCGCGGCCACCGCGGGGCCGCTTAGGTAAACTTCACTTTCCGGATGTCCCATGCGACCGACAAAATTGCGGTTAGTCGTTGCTACAGCCCGTTCTCCTTTGGCCAAAATACCCATATGCCCGCCCAGACAAGGTCCACATGTAGGTGTGCTTACCGCGGCTCCCGCGTTAATAAAAATCTCGATGAGGCCTTGATTCAAGGCTTCAAGGTATATAGCCTGGGTTCCGGGTATAACAATCAATCGCACATTTGCAGCAACAGTCTTACCTTGTAAGATTGATGCTGCAATTTCCAGATCCTCTATCCGACCATTTGTGCACGACCCGATGACAACTTGATCAACGGCCACTTCCCCCACATCGCCGATTCCTCGGGCATTCTCCGGTAGATGGGGAAACGCCACTTGGGGTTCGATTCCACTTACATCGATCTCGATCACCTTTTTATAATGGGCATCAGGATCGCTTACGTAAAATTCATAATTGCCTTTGGCCCTCTGCCGAACGTAATTTTCCGTTACCGCGTCCGGGATGAAAATGCCGTTCTTAGCCCCTGCCTCAATAGCCATATTCGCCATTGTGAATCGGGCATCTTGGGAAAGACCTTCAATGGCTTCGCCAGTAAACTCCATAGACATATACCGGGCGCCATCGACACCAATCAGACCGATAGTGTAAAGGATTAGATCCTTCCCGCTTACCCATGGTTTCAGTTCACCACGGTAGACAAAAAGTATGGTTTCAGGGACCCTAAACCAAGCCTCCCCGGTGGCCATGGCCGCGGCCATATCAGTGCTACCGACACCGGTTGCAAACGCGCCCAGTGCTCCATAAGTACAGGTGTGGGAATCAGCCCCGATAACAACGTGGCCGGGCAGGACAATGCCGAGTTCCGGCAGCAAACAGTGCTCAATACCCATACGACCCACTTCAAAGTAATGAACAATATCATGGCGCCTGGCAAATTCTCGCATTATCTTAGCCTGCTCTGCCGATTGAATGTCTTTATTTGGTGTGAAATGATCAGGCACAAGCGCGATTTTAGCCGGATCGAATACGGTTTTGACACCGATGCGTTCAAATTCCTGGATAGCCAAAGGGGCAGTAACATCATTGCCCAAAACCATATCAACTTTAGCGTTGATCAGTTCACCGGCCTCCAGTTTTTGTCTGCCGGCATGTTTGGCTAGGATTTTTTCTGTAATAGTCATTCCCATATTTTAGCCCTCCTCCTTGCAAGGTGCCTCATCGTCGGGATTTTGGCTCCTTTGATAAACCAGCTTGTTTAAAGCATGTACATATGCTTTGGCACTAGCCTCAATGATATCTGTGCTTGTGCCCCTTCCTATAAAAGTTGATCCATTGCCGCGGATGCGTACAGTCACTTCACCTAAAGCATCTTTGCCACCGGTTACAGCCTGCAGGGCATAGCTTTCCAGCTTGGCAGAAATCCCGCTGGCTCGATCGATAGCCTTATAAACCGCGTCGATGGGACCACTGCCACAGGCGGCTTCGGCTGTTCCTATCTCTCCTTGAGTAAGCCGGACTGTTGCCGTAGGAACCGTCTGATTGCCGCTGGATATGTGAATATAATCCAGTGTGAGACTTTCGGGAATCGCCACTATTTCTTCTTGCAGAAGTGCATCTATGTCCCGATCAGAAACTTCCTTTTTCTTATCCGCCAACACAATAAACCTCTGAAATGCCTGTTCCATTTCTGTTCCTGTGAGGTTATAGCCCAATTCCTTAAGCTTTTCCCGAAACGCGTGGCGCCCGGAATGCTTGCCCAAAACCAAACGACTCTCGTGCAGCCCTATAGATTGTGGGGTCATGATCTCATAAGTAGACGGCGCTTTTAGGAAACCGTCTTGGTGGATCCCCGATTCGTGGGCAAAGGCGTTGGCCCCGACAATAGCTTTATTGGGCTGGACAGGCACACCGGTCAAAGCACTGACCAGGCGACTGGTTCTCGATATATGTTCTGTCACTATACCGGTTCTAAAGGCAAAGTAATCTTGTCTCGTAGATAAAGCCATGACCAGCTCTTCTAATGAAGCATTGCCCGCTCTCTCCCCAAGGCCGTTGATGGTGCACTCTACCTGTGTAGCACCGGCTTCCAAGGCGGCAAGTGAGTTAGCCACAGCCATGCCCAAATCGTTGTGACAGTGGACACTGAGTTGAACTTGGTCTATGCCGGCCACATGGTTTTTAAGATAGTGGATCAGATTACGGAACTCCCCCGGGGTCGTATATCCCACTGTATCAGGGATATTAATTCTTGTGGCCCCCGCGTTTACAGCGGTCTGAACAACTTCTGCCAAAAACACCAGATCGCTTCGGGTCGCATCTTCAGCAGAAAACTCCACATCGTCAACAAACCCTCTGGCACCCTTGACGGCATCTTCAACCATTTGCAGCACTTCTGCCGGCTGTTTGCGCAGCTTGTACTCCATATGGATGGGCGATGTAGCCACAAAGGTATGAATAATGGGATATTTGGCCTGTTGAAGGGCTTTAGCCGCCGTTTCAATATCTTTGGCTGTTGCCCGGGCCAAGGCCGCAATTTTCGGACCCTGGATCTGTTCGGCAATGGCTGCGGTAGCCGCAAAATCACCGGGCGAAGCCACAGGAAAACCTGCCTCAATCACATCTACATTTAGCCTGGCAAGCTGGCGGGCTATTTCCAATTTCTCCTGAACATTTAGACTTACTCCCGGGGTCTGTTCGCCATCCCGCAGTGTGGTATCAAAGATATAGATCCGTGACATGTTCTGCCCTCCTAGTTAATTAAAATCCGATAGGTATTTTATGCAGATGAAATGTGTTGGTCTTTAAACTATGCATCCTCACCGGATATCCACGGCATCATGGCCCTGAGCTTCTCCCCCACTACCTCCACGGGATGTTCCGATTGTTTCTGCCGTTTTGCGTTAAAAGCCGGCCGTCTAGCCTGGTTTTCTAAAATCCAATTTCTGGCGAAATCGCCCTCTTGAACTTCTCTCAGCACTTCCTGCATTACGTCTCTAGTTTCCTTGGAAATAATGCGGGTTCCGGTCATTAAATCGCCATATTCCGCTGTATCGCTGATGGAGTAGCGCATACCTGTTATGCCGCTTTCATACATAAGATCAACGATCAGTTTCAACTCATGCAAACACTCAAAGTAAGCGACTTCAGGCTGGTAACCGGCGTCAACTAAAGTGTCAAATCCCGCTCTCACCAGTTCAGTGACACCACCGCACAAAACTACCTGCTCTCCGAAAAGATCCGTTTCAGTCTCTTCTGCAAACGTTGTCTCAATCACACCGGCCCTTGTAGCCCCGATACCTTTGGCATAAGCAAGACCTCGGCGGTGGGCTTGCCCTGTGGCATCTTGATGGACAGCAAGTAAAGCCGGCACACCTTTCCCATCGACATACATTCGTCTTACCAAATGGCCCGGCCCTTTAGGAGCCACCATAAACACGTCTACACCCTCCGGAGGCACAACCTGTCCATAGTGAATGTTGAATCCGTGGGAAAAGACTAAAGCCTTACCTTCGTCCATATGAGGCAAAATCTCTTCGTAATAGACTTTCGCTGCCACTTCATCCGGCACCAAAATCTGTATCAGATTGGCTTGGGCTGCTGCTTCCGCAGCACTTACGGGATCAAACCCATGTTCAACGGCTAAATTATAGTTGGCACTGCCTTTGCGATTGGCCACTATGACATCTAAACCACTATCTCTTAAATTTTGAGCCTGGGCATGGCCTTGACTGCCGTACCCAACAATAGCAATAGACTCACCAGCCAAAATCTGCAAATCAGCATCCTTGTCATAATACATCCTCGCCACAAATATCATCCCTTCGTTTTTATCTGGCAGCTTCGACACGTCTACCCCGCACCATCGCGATGCGTCCGGTGCGCACCAATTCTTGGATTCCGAAGGTGCGCAAAAGCTCAATTAACGCGTCAACTTTATCTGTGTCTCCAGTAATCTCAATAATCAACGACTTTTCCGCCACATCCACGATCTTTGCCCTAAAGATATCAACGATTTGCAGGATATCTCCGCGGTTGGCCGCATCTGCCTGCACTTTAATTAAAGCCAGTTCCCGCTCTACTCTAGCTTCACCGGTAATATCGTGAATTTTAAGCACGTCGATGAGCTTGTGCAGCTGCTTTGTGATCTGCTCAAGGCCATCTTCGTCTGCCTGTACAACGATGACCATTCTGGATACAGCGGGGTCCTCTGTTGGCCCTACCGCGATGCTGTCTATACTGTAGCCGCGCCGGCTAAACAGGCCTGCCACTCGGGACAGCACACCGGAGCGGTTTTCCACCAAAACAGACAGTACGTGATGCATGTTCTATTTGCCCTCCAATCCCAACATTTCACTCAGCCCTTTGCCGGCCGGCACCATTGGATACACATTTTCATCTTGTTTGACCCAGCAATCTACAACTACCGGACCGGGGTGTGCCAAAGCAGCTTCGAGCACTGCCATCATTTCTGAAGGGTTTTTGATCCGCATCCCTTTGACACCATAGGCCTCTGCCAATTTGACGAAATCAGGACCAGACTCAAGCGAAGTATGAGAATAGCGCTTTTCAAAAAACAGCTCCTGCCACTGCCTCACCATTCCCAGCCATTGGTTGTTCAGTATGAAAACTTTAACCGGTAGTTTTTCTTGAACCACAGTGGCAAGTTCTTGGATATTCATCTGAATGCTGCCATCACCCGCAATGCAAAGTACGGTTGCATCGGGCTTGCCGATTTGTGCCCCGACTGCGGCAGGCAGGCCAAACCCCATAGTGCCAAGCCCACCGGATGTGACAAACCGCCGTGTCTGAGCAAATCGATAGTAGTGGGCCGCCCACATCTGATGTTGCCCAACATCGGTTGCAACAACGGCATCACCTTTGGTCAACTCATACAAGGCATCTATTACAGCTTGTGGATGCACTCGCTGGGAAGTCCCTGCAGCCTGGCAATTGCTCTCTTCAATCTCATAGTGCAAAGGATGCTCCTGCTTCCATTTCTTGATTTTTGTAACCCAATGGGTATGTTGTTTAGGTGCGACCTTTGCCACGATTTCTTTCAATACATTGCAGGCATCGCCCACTATGGGGATATCGACATGAATGTTTTTGCCGATCTCTGCCGGGTCGATATCAATGTGGATCACCCGGGCATGAGGTGCAAAACTTTGGATGTCTCCGGTTACTCGATCATCGAACCGGGCGCCGACTGCAATCAACAAATCGCAGTGGTTGACTGAGTAATTGGCGTAAGCAGTTCCGTGCATGCCCAGCATGCCTAAGGAGAGCTGATGTTCACCGGGAAATGCACCCAAACCCATGAGAGTCATGGTCACAGGAATATCGGCCTTTTCCGCAAGCTCCAATATTTCAGCGTGGGCACCTGCTGCCACTGCCCCTCCTCCGACGTAAAGAAGCGGTTTCGAGGCTTCGTCTATAGCGGCAACAGCAGATGTAATCTGCTTTATATGGCCTACGTAAGTGGGTTTATAAGTACTGAGTTCCACTGACTCAGGATGTTTGTATGACAGTTCCCCTACAGCCACATCCCTTGGAATATCGATGAGCACGGGTCCCGGTCTTCCGGTAGATGCTACGTAAAATGCTTCTTTGATGATCCCCGGCAGGTCTTTGGCATCTTTCACTAAATAATTATGTTTCGTGATCGGCATGGTAATGCCGGTGATATCGGCCTCTTGAAATGCGTCTTTGCCAATAAGAAAGCTCGCCACCTGCCCTGTGATTGCTACTACCGGTACTGAATCCATATACGCTGTTGCAAGACCGGTGACTAAGTTGGTTGCACCCGGACCGCTTGTGGCAATGCATACACCCGGTTTACCGGTCACCCTTGCGTAAGCATCGGCGGCATGAGCTGCGGCCTGCTCGTGACGGGTAAGAATATGCCTTAAAGACGACTGATGCAGTGCATCGTAAATATTCAGCACAGCACCCCCCGGGTAGCCAAACACAACATCGACACCTTCTGCCTGAAGACTTTTAATTAGGGCTTCAGCACCTGTAATCGTAGTCTGAGTTTCCACGATAGCCGCGTCACCTCCGTGATAGATGTCTTGTTTAGTGGCTCGAACTGCTGCCATAGTCTGCTCATCTCCTTTCCAGATAATTTATCTGAGTATAACAAAAATCTCCCGTCCGAAAGGGACGAGAGATATCGTGGTACCACCCTTTTTCATCACGGGAGCAGCAAATGAGCAACAGCCCGCAATCTCAGCCCCCCAAAACCTGGCTTTGGGGGAACCCACTGCTAACGGAAGTGATCCGGTTGGACCTACTTGAGGTTTTCGGTCAACAGCTTCGGAGTGAGTTTCGCATATAGTCTTGGTTCGGCTTGCACCATCCGCCGACTCTCTTAACCACCCTCTATAGCTACTTTTCTCCTGCATCGCCTTTATCTGCACTCAGATAATTTCTTTATACTATAAGGGATGATAAGGCGCCTGTCAACAGGATTTTGTTCCGAAACTGTAAATTTTTAGTATGGGTGATGTAAATTATCCACATCATACTTCTGTTTATTTGTCATTTACTATCTTAGAAATGCTGTCTATTTCTCGACGGGCAGGTGCCTCAGGAGGCGTCTCCAGCCCAGTGTAGCCCACAGGTATAATCGCCACCGGTCGCCGATTTTGGGCCATGTCAAGGGCATTTTTGACTGCATTTTCATCGAAAGCTCCCACCCAACAGGCAGCCAGACCGAACCCATGGGCTGAAAGCAGAATATTTTGCACTGCAGCTGCGGTATCCTGCAAACAGTACAATTCAGCGCCTCGACTACCGTACCGGGAGGCACTTGTGTCGGGTTCAGCGCAAACTACTATGTTAATGGGTGCGTCTTTGAGAAAGCTTTGACCAAGGGCCGCTTTAGCCAGCTTTGCTTTTACTGCTTGGGACTTGACAACATAGAAAAACCAAGCCTGGCGGTTGCCTGCACTGGGCGCATAGCGGGCCGCGTCCAAAAGCCCCCTGACCAATTTTTCAGATACCGGTTCGTTAGCAAATTCCCGTATGCATCGCCTTCCCTTAATTACATCCAACACTGCCTGTGACACTCAAAACCACTCCTTTTCAAACTTGACAAGAGCCCACCTCACGGCAGGCTCAAGCTCCATTTATCGTTTACTGCATTACCAAACAATAGTTCCAATGAATCCTTCATTCAGTGTGCTAAAGGCGCGGACCCAGTGGTCTCATCCGCTCCATGTATCACTGTGCTGCTGTAAAACGATCCCACGGCTTTTTGCACCCAATTGACTGCCCGCTCCAGTTCTTCACTCTTTAAAGGACCTTCCGACTCCTTTACAAAAAACCCTTCGGGAGGTGCCAGCAGCTCACCACCTTTCCGCTTCAGTTTTTCAGCGATGGGCGCGGCTGCACAGCCAAATACAGCAGACAGTGCATTCAACAGACCGGAATCTGTCTCCACTGCGGAGAGCCTGGTATCAAAAGCAAGTGTCTTGACACCTTTAAGTCCGCCGATGGGAATCTTGTCCAAAAATGCATTAATGGCTTTGGTTGCCCGAAACGCCCTGGTTGGGGATCCAACTATGAGCAGTTCAACCTTGTCTAGCTTTTTGCTTGTCTCATCACACACTTGACACATCCGAACAGATCCGTATGGACTTAGGGCCTCGCTGATGACCTGGGCTACTTGTCTCGTGTTGCCGAAATACGAATCGTAGACAACCAGAATTTTCATGGGATAGCTCCCCCCTAAGCTAAAAGTTGGTTTCCGAACCTGCCGATTCCGCTAGCTTAGATTATTAAGGACTTTACCCATTAGCATCATGCATCCCGTTTACTATCAACTTCCCGAACAGACGGTTCCGTCATTTACAAGTGAGTTGAAATTCCTTTGACTATATTATACCACAAATTGTCACAATGTGTTAACAGCACTGCCCTTTGTCGGCTGCAGCAACAGGACTACCCCATGGCTTGCCATGATCACCTTTGGCTTTTTCGTAAGGCGTTTTCAATATCCCGTATGATCTCCTGAACATCCTCGATTCCCACAGAGAGCCTAATCATGTTGTCGGCAATCCCCGCTATCTTTTTATCCTCGGCCGAAAGCTGCCTATGTGTTGTACTTGCCGGATGGAGAACCAAACTTCTCACATCACCGACGTGCACTGCTAAACTGACAAGCTCGAGATTGTCAATAAACTGTTTGCCTTGTTCTATCCCACCCTTGATCGCAAAGGTCACCACACCGCTTGCACCATCTGCCAAATACTCCTGGGCCAGCGAATAGTCTGGACTGGACTCCAATAATGGGTAGTTTACCCATTCAACGTACGGATTTGATTCTAAGTATTTGGCAACAGTCAGGGCGTTTGTTGAGTGTTTTTCCATACGCAGGGCTAAGGTCTCAATTCCCAAATTGGTTAAAAATGCATTGAACGGACTCATAGAGGTACCCAAATCCCGCAGAAACACCACCCTCGCCCGTTGGATAAACGCCTTTTTGCCGAATTTTTCCGTGTAACTTAGCCCATGGTAGCTGGGATCCTTTTCCGTCAGACCAGGAAACTTCCCGTTTTCCCAATCAAAGCTGCCGCTGTCTACGATGGCACCACCGACAGAAGTAGCGTGCCCATCTAAGTACTTTGTAGTGGAATGGGTAACAATATCTGCTCCAAATTCGAACGGTCTCGATAAAACCGGAGTTGGAAATGTATTGTCTACTACCAGTGGAATGCCGTGTTTATGTGCCAGATTGGCAAATCTCCTAATATCTAAAACTTGCCCCAGGGGGTTGGCAATCGTCTCACCGAACAATAATTTAGTGTTGGGGTGAATTAGCTTAGAAATGTCCTCATCTTGTGCATTTAAATCCACAAAGGTTGTGTCAATACCCAGCCCTTTTAAAGTAGAACTGAACAGGGTGAACGTTCCCCCGTAAATATTGTTAAAAGCAACTATATGATCCCCCTCAGAGCAAATGGTAAGCACAGCCAGTAAGGTCGCGGCCTGGCCGGAGGATGTACAAAGTGCGCCAACACCCCCTTCAAGGGAGGCTATTTTCTTTTCTAAGATCTCCACCGTCGGATTCGATATTCTGGAATACATATGACCTTCTTTTTCCAAGTCAAACAAAGCAGCTACATGATCAGCATTATTAAAACTAAAGGCTGTTGATTGAAAGATGGGCGCAACCCGGCTTTCTCCGTCCAGGGGCACATAGCCTCCGTGAACACACAGTGTATCAAGGGATTTTTTCTCCAACGTTTTTCCTCCTCCGCTGCTGCTAAAGGTCTTTTCAAAAATAAAACCTCTTCCAAAAAGAAGAGGTTAGCATCATAAAGGCAGTGGACAATGCTCCCCTCTTATCTTTCTGGAAACTCCAGCAGGAATTGGCACCTTATGGCAATATTGCCATTGGTTGCCGGGCTTCATCGGGCCAGTCCCTCCGCCTCTCTTGATAAGAGCAGCAACTATATTTTTATATTTATCCAAGCATAGAACAAAATCATACCAGCTGTCAAGGGTGTTCTTAACCTAAAGATCTATCTTGGGCGGCAGTTTCCTTTGAAGCCATATGTTCTGTCAAGATAATCTTAGTGAGCTCCCCCACTTTTTCGGCTAAATCTAAAGGCATGGAATGGGCTATAGGCAGGGAAATGACCCTATTGGCCACATCCTTTGCAGCAGGGCATGTAAAAGAATCATCAAGTTTTTCAAACACCGGGTTGGCGAAAACGGGTTTTGCGTAAATCGCATGGGCCGGCACCCGATTTACGTTCAAATCTTCAATGATGGCATCGCGTTTTGGGGCCAACCGACTAGGTAGAAGAAATGAATATACATGATAAACACTTTGTGCGTAGGGTTTTTCTAAAGGCAGCTGCAGTTCCAAACCGGCAAGAGCCTCATGGTATATGGCGGCGATGGACCTTCTGGTATGGTTGGCAGATTCGAGTTTGCTAAGCTGTACAAGCCCTACGGCGGCCTGTAGGGCCGTTAATCTGTAGTTATAGCCAACCCGGCCTATCATACCTCCGCTTTGCCCGCCGTGGTGACGAATTGAACGGCAAAGTTCAGCAAGGTCGCCATCATCAGTGGTAATCATGCCCCCTTCACCGGTAGTCATGTTTTTAGTTTCTTGAAAACTAAAACACGAGACAGGAGCAATGCTCCCTAAATATTTTCCTTTATACTTGGCTCCATGGGACTGACAGGCGTCATCGAGCAAAAAGAGGCCGTGCTTATCTGCTAGTTCACGTATAGGATCAAGATCGGCCGGGTGGCCAAATAGATCGACGGAGATAATCGCTTTTGTGCGGGAAGTAATCTTGGCAGCAGTTGCCTCCACCGATAAACAGTAAGTATCAGGTTCAATATCAGCAAATACCGGTACAGCACCTGCCTGCATTACAGGGCCGACAGTGCCGATGAATGTAAATGCCGGCACAATCACTTCGTCCCCGGGCCCAATGCCCAAAGCTGTTAGGGTAGTATGCAGAGCCGCTGTACCAGAATTTAGAGCAACTGCCTCCCGTGCACCCACATAGTCGGCAAAGGCCTGTTCAAACTCACCCACCACACTGCTTGTAAGTTGGGTGAGCCTTGTTGAACGCAAAACTCGGGTTACAGCCTCAATTTCCTCATCATCAATAGCCGGACCAAAATACCATTCTTTGGGCATCTGATTGTAAAGTTCGCTTTTTTTTACCATTTCGTTTACACCTCCGGGCTGAGTTGGATTAAATCATTCAATCATCTTCCAAAGGCTTAAGCATCTCTTCTGCGAGTGCCGCATCTTCAGCTTTTACAAGCAGTCTGATGCTTGCAAAAGTATGTGTTGCTCCCGGATAGATCCTAGCCAGCGCCTGATCAGTCAACACAGCATCGATGCCGTAGGCCTCAAGCCTTCCTTTGGCCATCTCCGCCTCGATGATGGTATTGTATTGGGCCACTTCCACCAAGCCTTCCAAAGCTGTTCCCCCTCTTTTGTGAGATAAAAAGAGCTAGATCTTACTCATTTAGAATCGCTCCAGTTGCTGCAGAGGTAACCAGCTGTGCATAACGGGCCAAATATCCTTTAATATCCCTTTTCACCGGCTGCCAGGTGGCTTTGCGCTCCTGAAGTTCGTCTTTAGATACCGCAAGTTCAATGCTTTGGTTGGGTATGTCAATTGCAATTTCATCGCCTTCTTTGATAAACGCAATGGGGCCGCCTTCTGCAGCCTCTGGCGATATGTGCCCAATGGCAGCGCCCCGGGTTGCACCCGAAAAACGCCCATCGGTGATTAAAGCAACAGAATCATCCAACCCCATGCCCACCACCGCGGAGGTAGGAGTAAGCATCTCCCGCATTCCCGGGCCGCCTTTTGGACCTTCATAACGGATCACAATAACATCCCCGGGCCGGATCTTGCCGTTTAAAATGGCATTTACAGCTGTTTCTTCTGAATCAAATACCCGAGCAGGTCCTTTATGGGTAAGCATCTCGGGACGAACAGCTGCCTGCTTCACAACTCCTCCTTCAGGTGCAATATTACCCCACAAGACGGCCAAACCGCCTTTTTCATGATATGGGTCTTTTACTGTGCGAATCACATCTTCTTTTAAGGTAACCACATTTTGTACATTTTCCCCATGGGTCTTTAACGTGACGGTCTTGCAAAAAAGATCCACAAGATCGGCACTACCAAGCTCTTTAATTACTGCCGGAATTCCTCCTGCCTCATGCAGATCAGCCAAGTGGTGATCTCCACCCGGTCGTAAGTGGCAAAGATGGGGTGTTACCTCGCTGATCTCATTAACTAAACTTAAGGACAGTTCAAGACCGACTTCATGTGCTACAGCAGGCAAATGCAGAACGGTGTTGGTGGAACATCCTAATGCCATATCCACCGTTAAAGCGTTGCGAAATGCACTTTCGTTCATTATGTCTCGCGGCTTAAGTCCTGCCTCCACCAGGGCCATAACCTGCACACCGGCGGTCTTAGCCAGTCGAATTCTAGCGGCACTGACAGCAGGCACAGTCCCATTGCCCGGCAAAGCCAATCCCAGTACTTCTGCCAAACAATTCATAGAATTGGCGGTAAACATACCGGCACAGCTGCCGCACCCGGGGCAGGCCTCATCTTCCAGTTCCTTTAGTTCATCCAAGGACATTCTACCAGCCTGTACCGCTCCTACTGCTTCAAAGACGGTATTTAAATCAACATTCTCACCGCGATACCTCCCTGCCAACATCGGACCGCCGCTGACCAAAATCGTTGGGATATTGATTCTGGCCGCAGCCATGAGCATACCGGGGACAATCTTATCGCAGTTGGGAATCAAGACTAAACCATCAAAAGCATGGGCTTCTGCCATGATTTCCACTGAATCGGCAATCAGCTCCCGGCTTGCCAGTGAATAGCGCATACCTTGATGTCCCATGGCGATCCCATCACAAACGCCGATAGTACCAAATCGAACCGGCGTGCCTCCGGCTGTGCGGATTCCGGCTTCTACGGCATCAGTTATCTTATCTAGATCAATGTGTCCGGGTACAATGCTGTTGGCAGCGTTAGCTATCCCGATAATTGGCTGCTGAATTTCTGTGTCTGTGTAGCCCATTGCTTTAAGCAAAGAGCGGTGAGGTGCCCGTTCCAATCCTTTTTTCATCACATTACTTCTCATATTTGCAGTGCCTTACCATAAAGCAAGGCAGCCTCCTTCCTGTTCAAACACTATCTGTGGATGAGTCTAACTAACCGCTTGCTGAAAGAATCTATGTCTGATTGGCTGCCAAGGGCGGCAAAGTCCTCCACCATAGCACCTTGTTTTTCCAAGAGTGCCATCACTGCTTTCAAAGATTTGCTTGCCCCAAATAGTTTAGCGCTTACAAATGCAGCAGCCTTGCGACCTTCCAGCCGGCTTAACCTTGCGCTGGTGGCAGTTAGATCTGCGGCTATTTTCCCGCCCAAAAAACCCAATGAAGGACTGCCTAAAATGACCAGCTCATATGGTGCACCGGAAATGGGGCCGGCACCATCAGGATCTGCTTCCATCAACTTTACCGAACAATTGTCTCTTTCCAGTGCATTGGCAAGTCCTTTTGCTAAAGCCCCAACCCGTCCTTCCTTGCTGTATAAAATCAATACTCGCATCACATTACCTCCGCAACAAGTAAGCTCACAACAAGCCAATCTTGGCTAACTATTGTTACAAAGGTTCTGTAGACTGCCGGGACTTCCTGCTTTAGGACTTATATGGCCGATTCAATTTGGCGGCGAAGCACTTTGGCCAATCTTCTAATGCCCTCTGCTATATCAGATTCCGGAGCTTGGCTGTAAGCTAATCTGATAGTGTTGTGTCCGCTTCCGTCTACATGAAAGCCTTTCCCACCTACATAGGCTACTTTTTCTTCTTCCAAGGCAAAAGGCAAAAGTGCCCGGCTGTCTATATACGACGGCAACCTCAACCAGACAAAGAACCCACCTTCCGGATGTGTCCAGCGCACCTCCGCAGGCATATAGCGGCCAAGGCTTTCGAGCATAATGTCCCGTCGCCTTCTATAAAGTACCTTCAGCGAATCTATGTGTCCATCCAATTCCCCGCTCATAATACAGTCCAGCACCAGCTTCATGCCCAGCGAACTGGAACAAAGATCCGTACCTTGTTTAGCAATGGAAAGCTGCCTAATTACGCCGGGCAAACCCACAGCCCAGCCCACCCTGGCACCGGGAATCAGGATTTTTGAAAATGATCCCAAATATATAACTCGGCCCTCAGTATCCAAGGTTTTTAGATGGGGCAGCGGTTCTTGGCCAAAAGAGATGCGGCCATATGGATTATCCTCCAAAATTAGGAAATCATACTCACGGGCTAACTCCAGCAAGCCCCGCCTCCGCTCTAAAGAAAGCGTCACACCGGTGGGGTTTTGAAAATTCGGCACTGTATAAAGAAATTTCGGGTGTCGACCCTTATTTGACATTTCTTTTAGCTTATTGGCTAAAATATCGATTCTCAGACCATCGTCATCCAAGGGAATGCCCACCATTTGCCCTTGATAGTTGCCAATGGCATTTAATCCCCCAATATACCCCGGCTGCTCCACCAACACATAATCTTTAGGATCAAGAAATATTTTTGCAATCAAATCCAAAGCCTGTTGGGAACCATTGGTGATTAAAATGTTGTCCACATCAGAAGGAATATTCTCAGCATCCATCATTACAGCCACTTGGCGCCTGAGCTCTTCCAGGCCTTCAGTGGGACCATACTGCAGCCCTGTATAGTCACAGCGGAACAAATCATCCATTACAGTCTCAATTAAGGACACCGGGAAGGCATCCACGGCCGGAAATCCCCCGGCAAAAGAAATCACATCAGCGGCTTCTGTCAATTTAAACGCGTCCCGAATGTCAGAACCTTTCATGTCCCCAACTCGTTCCGCATAAAAACGCTCCATCTGCAGCATACTCTTACAACTCCTCCTCTAAGATAAAAATCCCGCCTCTTTGCCAGAGACGGGATTCCCGCGGTACCACTCCAGTTGCCGGCTATCGGCCGGCCCCTCACTCCTTAGACACTAAATCCAAGGCACCTCGTTAACGGAAGGCATCCGGTTTGTTTACAGCTTCCGCTTTCACAAACTGCTCAGGGGGGGCCTGTTTATCGGATTCAGAGCCTTTCAGCGACCGACTCCTCTCTAGAGAATCCCACAAAACTTCTTCCCCATCATCGCTATTTTCAGTAATGAAATTAAAAAACCTCCGCCCCTAATGGGACGGAGGTACCGTGTTACCACCCATTTTCACCGCCGGCTTGCGCAAGCGGTCTCATAGTGCAAACCTGTTTGCACTGTTGTTAACGGAGTTGCTTCTCCGGTGCACCTTACTGAAATACATCACTCAGGCACAGCTCCGGGGTGGCTGTAGACCTTGCGTGAAACGCCATATGCTGACACGGCTTCAAGTTCACGGAAAGTACCTACTCTTCCCTTCATCGCCTTTTTATTTGGATGTTGCTATTATACTAAGCAAAAAAACAGATGTCAAGCCCCAAATGCAAAATCAACCTATTTCTCTCAGTGCCGCTCTGTAGCATAGGAACTAGACGAAATGGTATCACCCATTCCTACTGTGCTGACAGGGTTGGCCACAATGTGGGCCGGTGTCAAAAGTAGATAGTG
>JAAYQZ010000047.1 GCA_012519025.1 Bacillota bacterium | reverse complement strand
CTGGACTATGGAGTATGTATCAGATGGCTGTCGGGCTTTGACGGGGTATGAATCGGAAGAATTAATTGAGAACAGGGAAATCTCCTACAGAGAAGTGATTTCACCGGAATACAGAGACCGGGTGTGGGACGGGTGGCGCAAGGCGCTGGCCCGCCGCAATGGGTTCCATGATGAGTATGAGATTGTTACCAAAACCGGTGAACGCAAGTGGGTGTTGGAACACGGACAGGGGATCTTAAATAATGACGGCAGTGTCAAGGCCCTGGAAGGTATTGTCCTGGATATCTCGGAGCAAAAGCAAAGTGAGCTGCAGATAGCCAGATTAAAAGAGCGGGATTTCTTTACGGGCTTATACAACCGCAATCATATGGAACTTGAGAAAAGGCGCCTTGATGACCCTGAGCATTTGCCATTTTCTATAGTGATTTGCGATATAGATGGTTTGGGAATGGTCAATGATGCTTACGGATATGAAGAAGGAGATCGGCTGATTACCCAGGCTGCCGAGCTTATTCAAAGCGTCTGCCGCCCCCGGTATTTGCTGGGACGCACAAGTGGGGGCGAATTTATGGTGCTTATGCCCAATCAAGGTGAACATGCGGCTCGCCGGTTTGCCGACAGGCTGGAAGAAGCAGTCCAGGATTTCAACAGCGAAGAAAAACTGCCATTTGACATCAGCCTGTCTACCGGCACCGGCACAAAATCATCACCGGAGCAGTTGATTGAAGAGGTAGAAACAACAGCCAAAGACAACTTAAGGCGCAAGAAGCTGCTCAACCAAAAAAGCTCCCATCATGCCATTGTATCCTCAATTTTGGCCACTCTTTATGCAAAAAGCCAGGAAACCGAACAGCATGGGCAACGTCTTGGTGAATACTGCTTAATGATCGGCGAACACCTTAGCCTCGAACAGCAGGTTTTGGATGATCTGGAACTATTAGCGAAACTTCATGATATCGGGAAAATCGGAGTGGATGACAGCATTTTAAACAAACCCGGCAGACTAACGGAGGCAGATTGGGTGGAGATGAAGCGGCATCCTGAGATAGGGCACCGTATCGCGATGTCTACTCCTCAGCTTGAACACATTGCCAAGTATATACTGTACCACCATGAACGGTGGGATGGAACCGGCTATCCTGCGGGGCTTAAAGGTACTGACATACCCCTTGTCTCAAGGATATTAGCTGTAGCTGACGCGTATGATGCCATGACAGAAGATCGTGTATACAGAAAAGCTTTATCCAAAGAACAAGCCTTGGAAGAACTCATAACTAACGCGGGGACACAGTTCGATCCACATATAGTTAAAGTTTTCATTGAACTTGTCAATGGGCAGTCCGGATCTGTGGGCGGTGTTGAGCCTTTTGAAGATGCTTGAAGGAAGGTTAATTGTATTTCCAGAATACGTAACAGACAAAAATCCGACAGAAAGGGAGATGCACTGTGGTTAAGAAACGTTACGCGCTGATTGGCCTGGGCAGCAGAGCCAGGTTCTTCTACCAAGCATTGGCATCAGACTTTCGAGATACCTGCCAAATAGTTGCTTTTTCTGATATGAATCCGGTGAGGATGGAGTATGCCAATAAAATTCTCGCCGACAATTTTGATATGCCGCCTGTACCTACGTATCCGGCTTATGATTTTAAAAAGATGATCCACGAAACACAGCCTGATACAGTTATTGTCACAACAATAGACCGCACTCACCACAGATATATTACCCAAGCCATGGAGCTTGGGTGTGACGTGATCACGGAAAAACCCATGACCACTGATGCAGATAAATGCCGGGCTATCCTCCAAGCCATCGATAAAACAGGCCGGGACTTAAGAGTAACATTTAATTACAGATATGCTCCTTACAACAGCAAAATCAGGGAACTCATCAAAGATGGGGTCATTGGTGATGTCAACTCCATCCATTTTGAATGGTTGTTAGATACCAGACATGGTGCAGACTATTTTAGGCGCTGGCATAGGGATAAGCGCAACAGCGGAGGGCTGTTGGTACATAAGTCCACACATCACTTCGATCTTGTCAACTTTTGGATCGGTGCTCGGCCTGATACAGTATTTGCCATGGGTGATCTGATGTTTTACGGCAGGGAAAATGCGGAGAATCGCGGTTTGCGGGAATTTTATTACAGAGGCACCGGCAGCGAGCTTGCACAGCAAGATCCTTTTGCCCTTGATCTGCGTTCAAATCCCCAATTCGAGGAAATGTATTTAAAGGCAGAAGCTCATGACGGGTATTTGCGGGATCAAAGTGTTTTTGGTGATGGTATCAGTATCGAGGACACCATGGGTGTAATGGTTAGATACAGCACCGGAACGATCTTGACTTATTCACTTAATGCTTATATGCCCTGGGAAGGCTACAGAATTGCCTTTAACGGCACTAAAGGTCGGCTCCAGGTAAATGTTGTGGAAGCAAGCTACATCAGCGGTGGGTCCCATGTTGAAGCAGAAGGAGCCCGTAAAACCGAAAATATAACGGTATTTCCCATGTTCAGCGAGCCATATAAGGTGGAAGTTGAAGCATTGGCTGGAGGGCATGGAGGAGGAGATCCGGTTTTGTTAAATGATTTGTTTGGTGAGCCGGATCCGGATCCTTTAGATAGACGGGCCTCCCATATTGACGGTGCTTTAAGTATAGGAGTGGGGATTGCCGCCAACAAATCCATTAAAACCGGAAGACCAATCCGCATAAATGATTTATTTAAAGTGTAGATAAAGCCGCCATAGCCCCTAAAGGGTTTTGACAGTGTTTTTCCCCAAGGATTTTGCCAGGTAAGCGGCTTGATCGACGCGGATAATCACTTTGTCGAAGGTGTCTTTGCGTTCGAGTTCTGTGACACCGAAGCTTGCTGTCACAAAGACACCTTCCGCAAGTTTTGTCTTTGCAATCACTTTTCTGAGCCTTTCAGCCGTTTTATAGGCTTGATCAGTATTAAGCCCCGGCATGAGGATGATGAATTCTTCCCCACCCCAGCGGCATAAAACATCGTCTTTGCGGATGTGTTTGTTGAGAACTTGGGCAAGCTCAGCTAAAACCCGATCACCAATTTTGTGGCCGTGCACATCATTTATTTTCTTAAAATCATCTAAATCAAGCATGATGATGGATAAAGGTGCGCGGGAATCCCTGGCCTCATCCATCAAATCATGTAAGTAATTGTTAAAGGCCCTTCTATTGTACAGCTGGGTCAGTTCATCCACTTGAGAAAGATGTTTTAGCCTTGCTTCACTTTCCATGCGTCTTGCAACTTCTCGGGCCAGTTCAGCCCGGGAAGCCGTGGTCTTTTTAAGTCTTGCAGTCATTTGATTGAAAGCATCGGCCAGTTTTCCGATCTCATCTTTTGTCTTTACAACAGCCTGTGCATTGAGATTGCCGTGGCCGATCTCTTCTGTTACTGCCACCAACTCCATAATACCCTTGGTTGAATTTCTCACTACTACAAACGCAAACAGGGTTATGACAAGAATTGATACAAGTCCAATCACTAGAAACTGCTTTCTTTGCGCAAACACCTCAGCATCAACCACCGACTTCGGCATCTCCAGCAGCACAACCCAACTTTCCCCTTCATTGCCCAAAGTCTGATCGATGGAATCGAAACTGCCGCCAAAACCGTATTCACCGACACCGATGGTGTTTGTTATGGGGCTTGTGCTGACAAGCATTTCACTGCCCGGTGTATATAAACATATACGGCTAACAGGCCCCTCCGACAAAGACGGTGACAGGCCCGCACACACCATGGTGGACAAAGGCTGATGGCCAAGCTCCAACACAACGCGGCCGTCGGTTCTGACAATCTTAATGGCGCCCGGCTTGTACAAAGGGGCATAATCTTCGATAACCTTGCTGAACAAGTCAAAGATCCGCATATTACTCTTTAATATACCGATCACTTCATTTTGGTGGTATACCGGTACAACAACTCCCAAGACAAAATCGGCCACACTTTCATCATAACCTCGATCATCGAGAAAAACTTTACCAAGACCATTGTTGTAGCCGGCCTGCCACCAATACTTATGTCCGTGGGCAAAGGTGGTCAGTTTCGTAGTGGCGGCGATCAATTCTCCGTGTTGATTGGTGAGAAATATTTCCCCATAAAGATCCGGGATAACATTTTTCTGTTCTTTTAGATGCTCTGCCGTTGGGTTGGACAAATATCTTTGGATAAACACATGCTCGGGATTATCTAGGCTTTGCCAGAGATTATCCAATCTTTGAATTCTTTCCTGGATCATCCCTTCATCCAAATCGTCCTGGCGCCGATTGCTGTCCAGTACGCTCTCTACTACCAGCTGCGAAGTTGCCAGTGTTTTCGTGGTCCTTACCAATTCTTTTAAAAAGTTATCTATATGAATAGAGACAGCAGCAGCAAGATCGCTGTTGTTTTCCAATGTATTGTGTATCAACATTTTCTGGTTGTACGTTGTTACCGCCGCGGTGAGCACCATCACAATCAAGATACCCAGTGCGGTCATGGCCAGGATCAGTTTTAAACGGAAAGGTACATGATCGATCCCCAAACGGTTCAATAATGGGTGACGGGTACTAAAAGGACTTCTTTTGTTAGAATAGCTTGGCATCAAGACACGTTTCCTTTCAAAGATCATGGGACAAAAGTCCGTGCTACCATTTATTCACCAAAAGTTTACCAGTCCCTTGCTTTATGGATTATTTTGGGAGCATAAGTAAAACACCAAACCACTAAAGGACTCCACCTCTCTTAAGGTAATATTAATCTAAGGGTCTCATGTCCATGCAGAAAGGGTGAACCTATCATGGTAACAGGTGTAGCACGCACAGCGTCATCATTAAAACAGTGGGAACTCAGCCTTGAAATTGGTACTAGGTTGGTGAGTAAAGCCAAAGAAACCCTTGATGCCGAGGGAGAAGGGTTACTTAAATTGTTGGAATCTGCCCAAATAGTGGAATCTCCTTCCCATTTAGGCACCAATGTAGATATCAAAGTGTAGCTCAATTTAAGGAGGTAGGTAAATGAAGGCGTTGTTTAAACTTTCGTTGGCACCGGGTAATATGGAGCTTCGTGAATGCGACATCCCTGAGCCCGGCCCCGATGAAGTGCGGATTAAAGTAAAAGCAGTGGGGATCTGCGGCTCAGACATACATATCTACCACAGTGATATCGGTTTACCGCTCAGACCACCGGTAATCACCGGGCACGAGTTTTCCGGTGTAATAGATAAAGTAGGCACCAATGTCAAAGACTGGCCCATCGGGGAGCGGGTCACCTCAGAAACGGCTTACTCAAGATGTGAGGAGTGTATGTTCTGCAAAACAGGCTTCTACAATCTCTGTCCAGAGCGGAAAACCTTGGGCTATTGGTACAACGGTGCTTTTGCCAACTATACGGTTGTCCCGGCCCAAAACGTCCATCGCCTGCCGGAGAACCTCAGCTTTGAAGAAGGTGCTGCAACAGAACCCACCGCCTGTTGTGTTCATGCAGTTAATGAGCTGACCAATATTCGCGGTGGGGATCTTGTGGCTGTCATTGGTCCCGGGCCCATAGGATTGGTCACCGCACAGCTGGCCATGGTCGAAGGGGCCGATGTGGTCGTATTGGGCACAAGCAAAGATGCACACAGATTGGAAACTGCAAAAGAGCTGGGGGCCCTTGGGACTGTCGATGTTTTCAAAGAAAACGCGGTTGAAGTCGTCAATGAACTAACTGAAGGCAGAGGTGCTGACGTCGTTTTTGAATGTTCCGGTTCCACCTCAGGCATCGACATGGGGCTTTCTATGGTCCGCCGCATGGGGCAGTTTACCCAAATCGGGCTGCCGGGTGCGCCGGTCGATGTAGACTTTGAGCAGATAGCATATAAGGAACTAAAAGTCACCGGCAGCCTTGGATCTATTTGGACATCCTGGGATAAAGCCCTGCGTTTTCTGGCCAGCGGCCGCATCCGGGTGGACAACCTGATCACTGATATTCTGCCTTTAGATGATTGGAAAACCGGTTTTAGAAAATTCGAAGCCAAGGAAGGCCTCAAGATCATGTTTAGACCCGAATAAGGGTATCAATGCCGTTGGAATTGAAGCCTCCGGGAGGTGGGAAATGATGGCATTTCAGGATGTTTTAGATCTTGAAATTATGGCCAATCGATTGCGCAGGCATGTATTGGATATGATTTGGAAAGCAGGCAGCGGCCATTTAGGCGGCTCACTATCGTGCGGGGAGATCATCGCGGCGCTGTATTTTAGAATCCTTAGGATCGATCCTCAAAAACCCTTGTGGAATGGAAGGGATCGCTTCATATTATCTAAAGGGCATGGGGTACCAATGCTTTATGCTGCCCTTGCAGAACGGGGTTTCTTCCCCACAGATGAACTTGACACATTGAGAAAACTTAACAGCCGCCTCCAAGGTCACCCCGATATGACAAGACTGCCGGGTATTGATATGAGCACAGGTTCACTTGGCCAAGGGCTTTCAACGGGAATCGGTATGGCTGTAGGGGCGAAACTACGTAAACTAGATTATCGCGTATATGTTCTTTTAGGCGATGGTGAACTGCAGGAAGGGCAAATTTGGGAAGCAGCCATGAGTGCACCTAAGTTCGATATAGATAACCTTGTCGCGATATGTGATCTAAATGGGGTTCAGCTCGATGGGCGTGTAGAAGACATTATGCCCATTGCACCCATTGAAGACAAATGGAAAGCCTTTGGTTGGAATACCATCAGTATCGACGGCCACAGCATGGAAAAGGTTCTTTGGGCTTTTGACAAAGCACACAAAGCAAAACATCCCACCGTCATCTTAGCCCATACCGTCAAAGGTAAAGGCGTTTCATTTATGGAAAATGATCATCTTTGGCATGGACAGCCCATGGACAGCCGGCAGTACGAGATCGCAGTTCAAGAGGTCATGATGGCAATAAAAGATCTTAAATTGAAAAAGGCAGAAACAGGGGGTGAAGCACATGGAATCTAAGGCTTTAAGAGATGTGTTCGGTGAAAAATTAATTGAAATCGGGCGGGGAAATGACAAGGTGGTTGTGCTTGATGCCGATGTTTCCGGCTCCACCAAATCTGCCTTGTTCGGTGAGGTATTTCCGGATCGCTTCTTCAATGTTGGGATCGCGGAAGCCAATATGGTCAGCATGGCCGCGGGGCTGGCAGCAGTGGGACTGATCCCTTTTGTCAGTACCTTCAGCTTTTTACTGACACTTAGGGCCGCTGACCAAATGAGGACACAGATCGCCTATACTAAACTGCCGGTCAAATTTGCCGCAGGCTACGGAGGTTTATCTGACTCGTTTGATGGTGCCACTCACCATGCTATTTGCGATCTTGCTTTAGCCAGAAGTCTGCCCAATATGACGGTAATGGTTCCCGGGGATCCGATTCAAACTAAGGCACTCACCCAAAAAGCCGCAGATCTTCCCGGGCCCGTTTATCTAAGATTGTCCCGAGCAGAAGCACCCAATATATTTTCCCGAGATTGCCAGTTTGAAGTTGGAAAAGGTGTCGTACTTGCCGAGGGGGACCAAGGTACCATAATGGCAACGG
>JAAYQZ010000046.1 GCA_012519025.1 Bacillota bacterium | reverse complement strand
CCGGGTCTGGTAAAACATTGGTAGCTGACTATGTTGTGGAAATGGCCAGTGCAGCCAATAAAGGTGTAATATATACTGCACCTATTAAGGCGTTAAGCAACCAAAAATTCAAGCAGTTCAGGGATACCTATGGTGAAGAAAACGTTGGCCTGATTACAGGTGATGTGGTGCGCAACGAAGATGCCCCTGTTTTAATGATGACCACGGAGATATTTCGCAACATATTATTTGACTATGATCGTTCATTGGAAGATATTGCTTACATCGTATTCGATGAAATTCATTATATTGCTGACGAAGATCGGGGTTTCGTTTGGGAAGAGTCTTTGATTTTTTTGCCCGAGCACATGCGGTTTTTGGGTTTGAGCGCAACTATTGCTAATGGTGATGAATTGGCAAAGTGGATGGGTACACTCAGACAAGAGCCCATCGAAGTAGTTGAATATCACCACCGGCCGGTTCCGTTAGACCATGCCTATTACACCGAGGGGTTGGGCATAGCAAATGCCGCGGGCATCGATTCTTATTACAGAAAAATGCGATCTCGCCAGGTCTATACACAAAAGAAGAGTTTTCCAAGACCAAACCATCGGGATCTGATCGATGTTTTGGGTCCCACTTATTTGCCTTTACTTTTCTTTGTTTTCAGTCGTCGAGGTTGTGAGGAGCACGCGTATGAGCTGGCAGAATCCAACAATTACCTTGACGAACATGAACTGAAACAAGTGCAGGAGGCTTGTGAGCGACATTTGTGGGGTAGAGAACTCAGATCGCTAGGCAGTGTCAGCCGCCTGATCAAAGTTGTGGAAAAAGGTATCGCATACCACCATGCAGGCCTTTTGCCTGCCTGCAAGGAACTTGTGGAGGAACTGTTTGAACGCCGTCTAATTAAGGTGCTGTATGCAACCGAAACTTTTGCTGTGGGAGTCAACTTTCCGGTGCGAACTGTATGCTTCGACAGCTACACTAAATATGATGGGCGAGGCTTCCGCCAGCTGAGTGTTGGGGAATACTTCCAAATGGCCGGCCGAGCAGGTCGCCGCGGTATAGACAAGGAAGGTTTTGTCTACACAATGGTGGACTTAAACTTTTACCGCCGAGGCGAGCTTGAAGACAGAGTAGAAGACAATATAGAACCTTTGTGGAGCCAGTTTGATCTAACCTATAACTCCGTTTTAAATCTCACCCACCGCTACCAAACATCCCCCCAGATTCGCAGTGTGCTGGAAAGAAATTTCCTGGTATACCAAAATCAAAGTCAATTTGGCAGACTAAAGACTGAACGGGAGCGCCTGGATAAACGGCTTGAACGGTTGACAAAAGAAAGGTGCCCCCATTACAAGAAAAACAGCTGCATAGAAACAGTGCAAAAAGCCCGCCGTCAAGTTGATAAACTTCATCAAGAATTGGCAAATGTCCGGGGCCGCAGCAGCAGAAACCGGCGGCGGCAAATCCTCAGACAGCTTCATGAGTTGAACGATACAATACTGAAGTCTCCCGCATATGAGTGCAGCAAAAAGGAACGCTCCCGGTGCCGGGCGGCGGAAAGGCGTGTAAGGCGAGTCGAAAACCAGATGCTCAGCCTTGAAGCCTCCATGGAAAATGTTTTGACAGGTGAAAAGCTCTATCAATCGTTCTTGATGAAACAACAATTCCTGGAAGAGTTGGGTTATATAGAAAATGGAGAGCTGACAGTCCGCGGCAGAACCGCTGCAGGTATTTATGTGCAGGAACTTTTAGTAACGGAGCTGCTTTTTGAAGGCGTTTTCCATGAACTATCGGAAGATGCCATCAATGCTTTGGCAGTTTCTATAGATTACGAACCCCGCAGAGATGAACCTGTTCTGGCTTGGAAAATGGTTGATCTCAGCCATGTGCAAGAATTGGCCTCAGGGTTGGCAGCAATGGAAATGCGGTTTCTGGGAGAACAAAGGGTTAGATTCCATAATGGGCCTCATGAACTGGCCTACAAGTGGAGTAAAGGTGCAACCTTTATTGAATTAATGGACAAGGCGAAGGGGTTGGCAGAAGGTGATGTTGTCAGTGCCTTTAGGCGGGGCATTGATTTGCTGCGACAGGTGCGGCGCATTAGTAGTGGCGATGATCTGCTTCAGGCCAAGCTCTCCCGGGCCATGAAAAAAATGGACAGGGATGTAGTTGAAATCAGACTGTAGAGATATTCACCTAATATTAACCTAGGTTACCAAAGCTTAACAGCATGTTTATTGCCTTTTCTTTGGTGGTTCCATATAATTGGATTCGCGGATGGGCCATTTGTTGACCCGGGGTGGTCGCAAAATGCCCCGCTGGTGATTTGACACCAAAGGAGGGGCCAGACATGAGAAGATTTTTTAAAAGACGTAAACACGTGGAGTCCCTCGATCAAGAGCGGCGTAAATATGGGACACTTAACTTAAGGTCAGTGGGGGTCACCGCTATAGAGCTGGACAAGATAGTGGGCAGTGTGGATCGTTACAAGGATTTTGATGAAGATTTCGAGTGGATGTACCGCAAACCTGATCACCGATCGGAAAACATTGAAAAGGCTATGGCCAGGGGGGAAATCTTGCCCCCTATTGATGTGTATGAATTGGGCAGTAAATACTACATTGTTGATGGGCATCACCGGGTGCGTGCAGCCAAGCGCATCGGTCAAGAGTTTTTGGATGCAAATGTCACTAAATTGATACCGGCCTCATAAAGATCCAAATAAAGCCAATAGGTAAGGAATTCCAGGCACCGAAAGGTGCCTTTTTCTACTTTTCAATGCAGGAAAAACAGCAGTCAGCGGTCAATTGAATGTAATTGTAAGACGGCGGGAAGGGAGCAAGTAAAATGAGACGATTTATTTTGGCCATTGACCAGGGTACCACGGGAACTACAGCGATAATTTTTGATATGCAGGGCCGCCCAGTATGCCAAGGATATCAGGAATTTACCCAATATTATCCTAAACCGGGGTGGGTAGAGCACGATCCCAACGAGATCTGGCAGGCAACTCTAGGAGCCATCAGCGGTGCTTTACGAGGCCCCGTACAAGCCGGAGAGATTGTATCTATCGGTATATCCAATCAACGTGAAACAATTGTTGCCTGGGATAAAGCATCGGGCGAACCTGTGGGGAATGCTGTAGTGTGGCAGTGTCGACGCACCGCCCCTATGTGCCAAGAGCTCATGAATGGCGGCTACACTAAGACTATTCAAAGGAAAACAGGTCTGGTCTTGGACCCCTATTTTTCCGGAACTAAAATAGCATGGATGCTGGACAACCTTACCGGATTAAAGGCCCGCGCCCAAAACGGGGATATCCTTTTTGGAACAGTGGATAGTTGGCTTATTTGGTGTTTGACCGGCGGCAAGCGCCATATTACGGATTACACCAACGCCTCCCGCACTCTTTTATATAACATCCATGAGCTGGATTGGGATCAGGAACTGTTGGAACTATTTGACATACCGCCGCATGTTTTACCGAAAGTCTTGCCTTCAAGCGGTTTTTTTGGAACAACCGACAACATTCGGTGCTTACCCGCAGGAATTCCCATTTGTGGGGTAGCTGGCGACCAGCAAGCCGCCCTTTTTGGACAAACATGTTTTGAACCGGGCATGGTAAAAAATACATATGGCACAGGTTGTTTTGTGCTGATGAACACAGGGCAAACTGCCATCGAGTCGAAACAAGGGCTGCTGACAACAATTGCTTGGGGCCTTGAACCCAACAAGGTAGAATATGCACTGGAAGGTAGTGTGTTTGTAGGCGGAGCAGTTGTCCAATGGTTGAGGGACGAGTTGGGTTTGATTGAAGACGCGGCGGAAACAGAGTCATTGGCCGAGGCTGTATCCGATACTGCCGGGGTATACCTAGTGCCGGCTTTCGTTGGTTTGGGAACCCCTCACTGGGATCCGTATGCCAGAGGTGCGATCTTGGGCCTGACTAGGGGGGTAAACCGAAATCATATAGTTCGTGCCGCTTTGGAAAGTATAGCTTACCAGTCAGGAGATGTAATTCGTTCTATGGCTAAAGATGCTGCTATACCCATTCCCACCCTCAGGGTGGATGGGGGCGCATCTGTGAACAATTTTCTTATGCAGTTTCAAGCAGATATTCTCAACGTTGAGGTGGAAAGACCGCAGGTGATCGAGACCACTGCCATGGGGGCCGCGTTTCTTGCAGGGCTGGGTTGTGGAATTTGGCCTAATTTAGATGACATTGCCCATACATGGCAAGAAGAGAGAAAGTTTATACCCCGTCTGGATGATGAAAAACATAAAGCCCTTCTGACCGGGTGGCAGCGGGCTGTGGAACGCTCACTAGGTTGGGTAGAAGCGGAAAAATAGTGAAAGTACTGGGAAAATAAAAGGGCAACAGTGTCTTCATTTAAGAAGCGCTGCTGCCCCTAAAATAGTTGCTTACGGCTCTACAATTGCCTCAACGGGGCACTCGTCCTGGGCTTCCTTAGCTGAATCTTGGAGATCCTCCGGAATCGGGTCCAGGATTACATCTGCTAAGCCATCATCGTTCCAGTCAAATACCTCAGGACAGATATCGATGCAAAGACCGCAGCTTGTGCACAAATCCTGGTCAACTATGAGTCTCATTTAAAATCCCTTCCTTTCTACACCTATGCTTAAGTATTAGCTTCCCTTGGGCACTTATACGGGTATGCCAACGACCTATTTACCACAGTAAAATACACCGCCTCTTGCGGGAAAGCGGTGTATTTTTGATCACATCAAGTTTACCTGTAAGCGGGATTCTGTCATTTAAGGCAACCATCTATCTCAAAAGCACCTTAATGCTTCCGCCCCCGAAGGGGTGCCGCTACCATAATTTGCGTTGCTGGCTGGTGGGGCTTTCCTCGTTTCATCTGTAATGTTGCCACTACAGTTCGTCTCTGTGGAGCCTTTATGGTTACTACTGTCCCGGTGGGACAGGTTCACTGCCGTCAGGTCACCCTGCCACAGCTTGCACTGTGCACCAACTTTCTTGTCATTTAAGACAAGGCCAGTCCCGACTTTCCTCTAGTGAATCAAGACTCACCAGCGGTTGCCCGGTAAACTTGTGTTTGGGCTATCCCGTAACCGTGCCCAAGGGCAGTTTGGCAGGGGAGACAGGAATCGAACCCGCAGCCCCCGGTTTTGGAGACCGGTGCTCTGCCAATTGAGCTACTCCCCTGAATGTCGATGAATTATCGACAGATACATTATACCTTGGTTTTAAGTAAAATGCAAAGCAAAGGTCAGAGAATATTTGTAAGTGGTGGAATTAAATATTCGGTCCGGCAGCAGAAGCCTTCAACACGTCCGGATAGTCAGTAATTACACCATCGACGCCCAATCTGATGAAGCGTTCCATGTCAATGGTTTCATTGACTGTCCAGGGCCGTACGCAAAGTCCCAGTTCCCGCGCGGTTTCCACCAGGTTTTCGTCTACTAGATGAAAATGAGGGTGTAGACCTTCCCAGCCGCACTCAGCCACTTCGCGAAGCACATCTGGGATATCGGTGGAATACAAAAGGGCAACTTCTAAATCAGGCGATTTTTGCTTGACATCCTCGAGGTATTCTCGATGGAAGGATGAAATGATAATCATGTCCAGAACACCAAACTCCCGAATGGCATCAAGAGTCTTATCCACGAGACCGTCATAAAGCTGTTCGCCGGCTTTAAGCTCAATGTTAAGGTATGTGCCTTTTTGGGCGAGCTTCAACACATCCTGTAAAGTCGGGACCTTTTCGCCCTCGAAAACAGGATCTTTCCAACTGCCGGCATCGTACCGCAAAATATCCGCAAAAGCTAGATCTGACACATAGCCACTACCACTGGTAGTACGGGTAATCTCGGGGTCATGGATAACAATCAGTTCACGATCTTTACTGAGGTGCACATCCAACTCCAACATAGTAGCACCCATATCTATTGCTGTTTGAAATGAAATTAAAGTGTTTTCCGGTGCATGGGCCGCAGCGCCTCTGTGGCCAATGATTTGAAACGTATTGCGATGACTCATTTTACTATACCTCCACTTTGACAAGTAACAAGAATTTCTAGCCGCAGGAGTGCAATTCCTGCCGATTTCTCATAGTCCATGAAGGTGGAGGTTTAAATTGTCCTATGTCGAAGTTAACCAAGGGAAATCTATGTCGATATCAATGCGGTAGACGGGGGTTGGATGTTAATGTCAGCTGATAAGCCAATTACTGAGCTTTGGTCGGGGAACGAGGCCCATTCCTTATATGAACAACTGCTTGAACAGCTGGAAGCACTGATGGAGACGAACTGGTTGGCAAATCTGGCCAACACCGCTTCGTTGATCTATCATACCTTGCCTGACCTTAATTGGGCAGGATTTTACCTTCGGAAAAACGATGAACTGCTTTTAGGTCCCTTTCAGGGGAAACCTGCCTGTGTTTTGATTCCTTGGGGCAAAGGTGTTTGCGGGACGGCAGCAATAAAGCAAAAGACTATTATAGTTCCGGATGTGCATCTATTTCCGGGGCATATCGCATGTGATGCCGCTTCAAATGCCGAGATAGTAATACCCATTATATCTGACGACCGTGTATGGGGAGTTTTGGATTTGGACTCACCTTTTAAAGAGCGATTCTCTACACTGGATCAGAGGTACTTAGAAAGACTTATGGAGCTGCTGCATAAGCACGTTAACTGGCGAGTTGTTTGTGAGGCATTATGAGCGATGGAGAAGATGCCGGTATGAAAAGGATTGGCATTATAGATCTGGGGTCCAACTCGGTGCGTTTAATTATTATGGATATCGGCGCAGAAGGCGATTATCATCAAATTGATAATGTGAAGGAAACTGTACGTTTAGTTGAAAATGCTGCCCCTGACGGTACCCTAGATCCCAACAACCTTAGGCTCGCTTTGGAGACCCTGTCGTTCTTTGCCAGACTGTGCAGAGTTCGTCAGGTTGATGAAATTCTAGCTGTGGCCACTGCCGCGGTGAGGCGGGCACCAAATCACACTGAAATATTGATGCTGTTGGAGCGAGAAACCAGTATTAAGATTCGACTGCTGACAGGTGAAGAAGAGGGCCACTTGGACTATGTAGGAGTGGCCAACACCGTCTTTCCCGAAACCGCCCTGATTATCGATGTGGGTGGTGGCAGCACAAAGCTCGTGGGATACGATCGGCGGCTGAAAAAGCATGGGGCCACATTGCCCTTCGGCATTGTGACTTTAACGGAAATGTTCAACATGGGTGATACAATTCAGTCTGAGCAGGTTGTTGCCCTGGGCGACTATATAGGCAGGGAACTTGGATTTATCCCATGGCTTGACAAATATGAGATCATGGTGGCATTGGGTGGAACAGCGAGAACGTTGGCCAGAATCGATCGAAGACGGCGGGGATATAGACCCGATATCACCCACGGCTATGAGATGGATGCTGAAGCTGTGGCCGGTATATATCGGCGCCTCATCAATCTAGACATTGAAGGACGGCGACGAATGCCGGGCATGTCCTTGGAAAGGGCAGACGTGATCGTGCCGGGGTTTGCTGTAATCAACAAAGTATTGGAAATGACCGGTATCAGCAAGATCGTTACAAGCATCAGCGGCATTCGAAACGGTCTTTTATTTGAATACCTCACCCAGGACTCCCAGGATCCCATTGTCCCCAGTGTCTTGATGCACAGTATCGATAATCTTATTTACTATTACGGAATCGAAGAACCCCATGCCCGCCATGTCAGCAACTTAGCCTTGTCCTTATTTGATCAACTCCAAAACTTGCATAGGCTTACATCTTACGAACGGCGGCTTCTTATTATTGCCTCACTTTTACATGAAATAGGTTATGCTGTTAACCACGAAAATTATTTTAAGCACACCTTTTACATGTTGTTGAACGCGCGGGTCAATGGGTTGAATCACAGGGAATTGGTAACTGCGGCCTTTGTTGCTGCTTCCCACGAGCGCTACTATCTGCAGGGTTTTCGGGAGTATCTCGCCCCTACGGGTCCGCTCGAAAAAAGGGATATGGGAACTATCATGACCCTTGCCTTAATTTTGCGTTTGGCCAAAAGCTTGGATAAAGGACGTTCTGGGGCGGTTGAAAGGATAAATGCAGCATATGATGAGCGTGTAATTCGGCTGAGTCTGTACACCGCAGGTAAATCCGCGTTGGAAGCACGGGCAGCCCTAGGTCATGGTGCAGACTGCAAGGCCCTTTTCAAACGAGAACTGGAAATTGAGAGCCTGCCATGACACGGCTTGCGGTTCAGATAAATTTGCAAGCAGGATAGAGACGGTTTATGGAGAAAAGAAAACAATAAACGAGATAAGTATATGGGGAGGTTTAGGCTTTATGGCACTAGGTAAAGACAAAAAGTTGATTCAGCAGACCTTGGAAAGCTTGAAAGGCATAGACAAGCAACCAGGCGATTTTGAGTTTTTTGTCGGATTGGACGGCTTTGTTGATGAAATCATACACGTTGTTGACAAACGCCTGGACTTTGAAAAGTATACCCGTGTGGAGACCCTTGCCGAGCTGGGAGATCGAATCAGTCGGGCAGCAGGTCTTTCCGCGAACATTGAGCTCATTCCAAAGCAGATCAAATTGGGCGGCAACGGTCCCATTATGGCCAATGCTTTGCGGAATTTCGGAGTTAATATAACTTACTCCGGCTGTATTGGTTATCCGGACATAAACCCGGTATTTAAAGAACTGGCTGATGCTTGTGAAACATATTCCATTTGTGAGCCAGGCCATACCGATGCTTTGGAGTTTACCGATGGCAAATTAATGATGGGCAAAATTGAAATTTTGAAGGAAGTTAATTGGGACAACATTGTTGAACGAATCACCGAGGAAAAGCTGGTAGAGATTTTCTCCAGGGCAGATCTAGTCAGCATGCTCAACTGGACGATGATTCCTTATATGACAGATATTTGGCAGAAGATTCAAGACGTAATCCTGCCTAAAGCTGCTCCCCAAGGCAGGCCATTTGCCTTCTTTGATCTTTGCGATCCGGAAAAGCGCAACACCGAGGATATTGCCGAAGCTATGGAAGTGCTGGCGAAATTCGAGGAGCACTACAAAGTTATCTTAGGTTTGAACCGCAGAGAGGCATCTGCTATCGCCACTGTGCTCGGTGTTGAACTCAGCGATAAACCGGAGGCGGTGTCCTTAGAGGAGATCACCCGCAAGGTCGCGGAAGGTATGGGTATTTACTCCGTAGTCGTACATCCCGTAGAAGAGGCCGGAGTAGTAGTCGGAGATGACTATTACCAAGTAGGCGGGCCATATACCTCTGATCCAAAACTGACTACCGGTGCTGGAGACAACTTTAACGCCGGTTTCTGTCTAGGCCAGGTTCTTGGTCTTGCGCCGGAGGAGTGTTTAGTTACAGGCACCGGCACCTCCGGATTTTATGTGCGCAACATGCGGAGTCCCAATTTGGATGAGTTAATGGATTTCCTCGCCCTATGGGTTGATAATGTAGGAGAGGATTTCTAAGGATTTAACAGCAGAAAGTTAGTGTATAATAGATAAAACTCACAGCCTCGGCTGTGAGTTTTTCTTCAACAACAACTTTGTTGATGGATAAGGACCTAATTATACCGAATCAATGTTTGCGACCCAATAGGCTTCCCATAACAGTTTTAGTGCTGGAGAGTGCCATGCGGATATGGCTGCGGTTGCGGGTAAAGACCTCATCAAGGGCTTCGACAAGTGTGTCGATTTCGGTTTTGGTCACAATAAGGGGAGGTTCAAGCCGGATCACATTTGGATTGTTCAGAGTGTAAGCAGTAATGATGCGATGGCGGTTTAAGAGTTCGCCGGCAACCATTGCACCCAAGTACTCGGTGGAAAGTTTGCTGGCTGCACCTTTGGTAATTCTGTCTACTAGACCCGCAGGTTTGCTGAATTCAATGCCGATCAGCAGCCCTTTGCCACGAATCCCAGTAATAAGCTGATGCTTGTCCCCAAGGTCTCGAATTTCATCCATCAAGTAGCGGCCGTTTTCTACGGCTTTTCCGGCTAAATCCGCCTCTATGATAGCATTTAGTGCCGCAATTCCCGCGGCCATGGCGCGGCTGTTGCCCCCAAAAGTGGAGGTATGCAGCAGTGCATTGTCCATAGCGCCGTAGGCCTTATCCCAAATCTCGGGAGTAGTCACTGAAGCACCTATGGGCACAACCCCTCCACCTAAAGATTTGGCTAGGCACAGGATGTCTGGTACAACGTTTTCGTGCTCAGAAGCAAATAGTTTGCCTGTGCGGCCTAAACCTGTTTGCACCTCGTCTATGATCAGCAAAGTACCATACTTTGTGCACAGCTCCCGTGCCTTCCGCAAATAACCCTCAGGCGGTATGATAACCCCGCCTTCCCCTTGAATAGGCTCAACGATAAATGCAGCTGCGTTCCCTGGTATGAGGGCGTTTTCCAAAGCTTCAGTGTCACCGTAGGGTATTGCATGACAGCCGGGAATTAAAGGATAGAACGGTTCCTGATATTTCTTACGGCCGGTTACAGAAAGAGCGCCAAGCGTTTTGCCGTGGAATGCGCCTTCCGTATATAAAAACCCTTTACGTCCTGTGGCAATGCGGGCGAGCTTTAATGCCCCTTCTACAGATTCTGCACCACTGTTGCAGAAAAAGGTTCTTGACAGCTTACCGGGAGTAACCTGAGCGAGGTTGTGCGCAAGGGCGGCCGCCATGCCGTTTAGGCTTGCCTGCAGCAAATTTGGCATATCTTGTATCTCGGTCAAGGTGTCTAAAACAGCAGGTGGATTATGCCCCAGATTGAGGGCACCGTAGGCGCCGAGAAAATCCAGATAAACCTGACCCTCATGATCCCAAACCTGCATTCCCGCGGCTTTTACAAACTTCTTGTCGAAATTCAAAAGTCCCATCATTTGTGCCAGACCGGGATTCATATAATCTTTGACTAAATTGCGCACTTCACTTTGGGAAAAATTGCGCACATCATCTATAGAAAAAAGCCTTTTATCATTTTTCACGTGCAGACCTCCCTGTTCACATATATCGTCATGGTTAACAAGTTTTAGGAAATCATCGACTTATTCGCAACAGACTCATCTCATTCCTGCCTTTTATCCCACATTTACCCGCACAACCCCTCGATCCAGCAGTTTGATGGTTTGGTAAATGTGTTCCACTCGGTCGTCTTCCCTTAAAGCAGCCGCCATTTGTCTGAGTAAATCAATGGATTGTCTGCAAATACTGACAAGATCCCCAGGATCTAACGGATGCTTCTTTAAAATATTGCCGAGGCTGCTGCCCTTGGCCCAAGCTGTAATGGCAGGCGCAATCGGAGGATATGGGGCTGTTGGTACTAAAAGCTCGATCGGGCCGGCCTTTTTCAAACGGGCTTGTGCTAGATCTACTGCTGCCATCCAATTTACCGGTGATAGGGTAAGATTAGGGCTATCGGCTCTGGGTGAATAGACTATGGCAGCCGCCAGTCCCGCCAGTTCTGCCGGTGTTAACCTAGTTATAAGTCCGGCTGCCAGCAGTTCTGTGATCAAAACCTCCTGGACGTAGATCTTGCTGCATATGTCTCCCTTATCTGAAAGGGTAGTTCCGTCAACATAACCGAGCCTTTCTAATATTGCCCATTTATCCATGAAATCCGCGAACAGTTCTTCTGCACTAAGGGGTAAATCTGTTTTCTGGCTTTTATCTGTACTGTGAAAGCTGCTTTGATGATCCCTGGCGGATTTGGCTTGAAAACTTGATAATGTGCGCTGAAGCAATCTCTCTATTTCACTTTTGGTAAAGCCCTTGACCAAATTGATGACCAGATTAAAGGAAATGTTCAGACGGCTTCGAATAGGTTCAAGCTCGCTTTCGCTCCAATCGGGAAGTCTGTCCGGCTTGATGGAATCGATCCTTGAAATTACTGTGCCCAGTCGATCACGGCCGCGTCTGCCGGCTCGGCCGGCCATTTGGAAATATTCCTGTTGACTTAAAGGTCTGAGCCCTTGTCCGTCGTGTTTAGCTAAGGTGTCGAAACACACTGTCCTGACCGGCATATTGACCCCAACTGCAAAGGTTTCCGTTGCATATATGACTCTCAAAAGCCGTCTTTCCAAAAGATTTTCAGTTATTTCTCGGACAAATGGCAAAAGCCCGGCATGATGGACTCCAATCCCCCGCAACAGCTGCCGCTGCCATGTTTCGTATCCGGGGATATCTTTGGCAGTCAACTCGGCCTCGGCAAGCGCCCGGCGCAAAGTGATGCGCACAGTTTCTTTTTCATGTGGTGATAGATAGTTGGCAAACGCGGCCAACTCCCGGGCATTTGTCTCACACCCTCTGCGGCTGAAGACAAAATACAAGCAGGGAAATAATCTGTTTCTAGATGCGTAGCTGATCAGATCCAGGTGGTTTGTGTCAGATACAGATGCTTGTTTTCGCCTGTGTCGTGTACGACCTAGATGAATTTCCCGTGGGCTTAAGGTGCCGCCCTTTGTGTCTGCTCCAATGGATGGACCCTCCACTATCGCTTGAAAGAAGTCTTTTTGTTCTACTGCGCGGGCATGTTTATTAAAATACATATGACGCAGAGGCACAGCCCTTTCCAGATGATGCACGACAGCTACAGGGCGCTGGATACTCTTAAGCCAGGCAGCGATCTCTTGGACGTTGGGGATGGTAGCCGAAAGGCCCAGAATCCGGATCTCATTAGGCAGAAGTAATATAGTCTCCTCCCAAACCGTCCCCCGCTCAGGGTGATCCAAGTAGTGGATCTCATCGAAAACAGCCCAACTGGTGCCGGCCAAGCGCCCGTCTCGACTCAAAAGCATGTTGCGAAGGATCTCTGTCGTCATCACAACAACTGGTGCTGTTTGGTTATGAGATAGATCCCCGGTGACGATACCAATATTTTCCCCACCATGCTGCCGAGCGAACTCACGGTATTTTTGATTTACTAGAGCCTTTATCGGGGCAGTGTAAATCAATCGGCGGCCTCTTTCAATCATCATTTCCACTAAAAAATCAGCAATTAAAGTTTTGCCTGTACCGGTCGGTGCGGAAACAAGAGTAGATTGATTTCTTTGCAGGTACCAGATAGACTGTTGTTGAAATTCATCTAAGACTAAACCTTTGTATTCATAAAGGATCTCATTAGGTCGCCGACGTCTTCTTGCGGCCAATGAATCTCGCTCCTATCTAAATAAAATACTGGGTCTAATAGATGTTGGGCTTTACTTATATCTTATCAGAAAAAAGTCCGGACACCGAATTTGGAATCACAAACAAAAGAAAGAAGGGTGCTTTGTGTCTGAAACGGAGAGATTGCGTGTATTGGTTTTGACAGCTTTATTCATCGCCCTCGTAACGGTGGCAACAATGCTGATCAACGTCCCTACAATCGCCACCAAAGGGTTTATTAATGTTGGAGATACTGTGGTTTTCCTAAGTGCTCTGTTAATGGGGCCGAGGGTGGGGTTGTTGGCCGGGGGTTTGGGCTCGGCATTGGCTGATCTTTTGTTAGGCTATGTCCATTGGGCCCCTTGGACCCTGATAATCAAAGGTGCTGAAGGGTTGATTGCGGCTTCTTTGGGGTACCACGTATATAGACGGGAAAAGCGCATAGGGCCAAAAGTTATTGTGGCCTTGGCGGTTGCTGCTATTTGGATGGTTTTGGGTTACTACATAGCCGGCGGTATTATGACGGGATTCAAACCGGCGTTGGCTAGTGTACCCGGCAACCTGCTTCAGGGTTTTGGCAGTGCACTCATAGCTGTACCCCTTTTGCATGCTTTTCGCAACCTGCAGTTATAGGGTTGGGGAGGAACTTAATCTCTGCTGCAGAAGCTTAGATTGCCAGATAACTTGCCGAGGGCTGTTTGGGCATGTGGGAAGGGGAGGACATCGTGAAAAAAGCAAAAAGCCTGCACCTGTTGGGCATGAAAGCTTTGCTCGGTGCAATGCTTGTTTTTCTGCTGTGGGGAACCGGATTTGCTAATGGGGAGATCGCGGAAGATGAAGCTTTTGTTTTGACTGTGACTGAGGCATTAAGTGTTGCAGATGAGCACAATCTAAGGTTGGCCAATGCTCGTTTGGATCTTGAGCATGCCGAAAAACAGTTTACCAAAGCCCAGGCCGATGCCGCCATAACGCCATCACCGGTGGCGCTTCGGCAAGCAGAGATCGACTTGGAACTGCATAAATTGCTGCTGCAGGAAACTCGGCGCCAGGTCGAGTTGGAAGTGCAAAACACCTATTATGAAGTCAACAGTAAAATACAGCTGCAGGATATTGCCGCGGCCAACTTGGTTCAGGTAGAAGAACAATTGCGCATTATTTCTGTTAAACATGATGAGGGCCTGGCCACGAAACTGGACTTACTTAATGCAGAGAAAGGCGTTTTACAGGCCAAAGGGGCTTTGGAAGCAGCAAATGCCGGAGTCGAGTTGAGCCTGCTCGAACTAAAAAACGCGCTGGGTGTGCCTTACACAGAAGAAATAGTTCTAGAAGAATCCGAAGCATTAGTTGACCCTTTGGATTTGACTATGGAGCAGGTTGTGGATAGGGTTTTAAAACACAGCATCGAATTGACGCGCTTGCAGTGGAGTTTAGAGGTGCATCAACTGCAGGAAGAGAGCGCCAAAAATGAATATACCGCACCATTGATTAAAGAGCTTCACTCCAATAGACGAATGAAAGCCGAGCTTGAGCTTAAGGAGGGCACTCGTTCGGTCTTTTTCTCCGCTAAGCAGGCTTGGAATAATCTCAATCAGGCGGAAAGTGACGTTGCGGTCGCAGAAAAAGAACTCGAGGCAGCAGAAGAAAATTACAAGATCATCAAGACCCGATTCGAGGGGGGACTGGAGATTCCCAACAATTTACTTCAGGCCCAGGTTTCACTTACTTCTGCCCAACATGCTGTTGTGAGCGCAAGATTCAATTTTCATCTTGCTCGGATCCGTCTTTTAAACTTGATGGGGGAGTCGGCTGAATAGGGTAAGGAAGTGGCAATATGAATCTGTCTCAAAATGGCCGTAGATTGTCCAGACGTGTATTTTGGGTATGCTCAATTGTTTGGGTGGTGTTCAGCCTCTTTTGGTCTTTGTCGGTCTTTGCTTCTAATGAACCGACAAATAAAGAGGATGCTTTGTGTACTTATACTTTAGAGGATGTAGTCTTGGCAGGATTAAAGGAGAATCAGCTGCTGAGGCTGGCTGCTTTAGATGTCAACCAAGCCAGTGCTAAACTTGAAGAAAAGCGGGGAGTCGCCGAACTGCAGGGTTTAATAGAACCAATATTTGGCGGTGGTACATTAGGGCGGTTGAACCGGGCGGAAACAGCACTTAAAGCGTCTGACGAGGGCCGCAGGCTTTGGGAGACTGCTGATCATGAGCTTGCTTGGGAAAGCGGTGTGCAGCTGAGATTTAACAAGGTTGTTGTCAGTGGAGGGAAGTTTGATCTCAGCCTCGAGTGGAGTGGAGCCGGCGGTGTCGGGGACGGAATGCTGGCAGATGAGTTGTATTCGGCTGACGTCACTAGCGAGATGACCTGGACACAGCCGCTTTTTGGTGAACCCGCACTAGAGAGTCCTTGGTGGGATATTGCAAGGGCCAAAGATGCGTTGAATCAGACCAAGTTAAGTCGTGACAGTGCCACCCAAACAGCGATAATTGCTATAACTACTTTGTTTTTCAACGTGGTTGAAGCACAGGAAAAGCTGGATGTTGCGCTGCAGGCCCAAGAAGCGATTTTGGAGCAGGCGCGGGTTTTGGAAAGCAAAGTAAGCCGGGGAATGGGCGGAGTGCTTGAACTGCGGGCAATGGACATAGAAGTAGCTCTAGCGCGAAACGCTGTATCCCAAAATCGCCGTCGTTTGGATCTTGCCAAACGAGAGTTATCTTTAGCCACCGGGCTCAATATCGGAGTCATGTGCCGATTACTGCCCCCACCACCAATAACGTATGACGGGACACTTGACAGCACAGTAGCTAGAGCCTTAAGCGACAACGCCGAAATACAGGCCATGACTATAGATATAAACGCTGCCCAACAAGCTTGGAAAAAGGCTGAACAGGACAGCAAGCCCAAATTCAGCACCAGCGTTTCAATTAATGATGCCGGTGCTTGGCGTGTAGGTTTAGATGTAGGGTATTCATTTTGGGATGGTCATGCTGCTAAAAAACGCGGTGAAGCGGCGGCGTTGGAACTCCAAAAAAGCATGATTCGTTTGGAAAACGCAACGGAAAATATTAAGTTAGATGTTCGGCGAAGATACTATGAATATCTGGACAGCGAAGAAAAAGTCGAACTTGTGAACCTGCGCCTTATGCAGGCGGAAGAGCTGCTTGAAGCGACCAGGCGCCGCTATGGTCTGCGAATGGCGACAGAGTTGGAGATGATGGATGTTCTAAATCGGTTGCGGGAAGCAAAAGCGGAAAGGGCGGCAGCGGGGCATGTCCGCACCTTGGCAGCCATACAATTACTGGCACGAACGGATCAGCTGATTCGGATTTTTCCCAACTTAATCTGGGGAAAAGACACCTAACCTGACCTTGCATTTTTTTCAGAAAACAGGTAGGATGTTTTAGGAGCCGATATGTTGGAAAAACAAGATGTCTTTTATATGAATGCCGCATTAGCCGAAGCCAATAAGGCTTACGAGCTGGGTGAAGTGCCGGTCGGCGCCGTTGTCGTAAGATATGGCGAGATTATTGGACGCGGACACAACCTTAGGGAAACTCACAAAGATCCCACCGCCCATGCTGAGATTGTCGCAATCAAGGAAGCATGTGCTGCTGTCAGCGGCTGGCGGTTGACGGAGAGCACCATTTATGTTACAATCGAACCCTGCCCCATGTGTGCAGGTGCTGTGGTTTTAGCTCGATTGGCACGACTGGTTTATGGGGCAAAAGATCCAAAAAGTGGTGCAGTTGACTCTTTGTTTGACCTAGTCAGGCGACAGGAACTCAACCATAGAGTAGCAGTTACTGCAGGCGTTTTGGAAGAGGAATGTCAGGCCATTATGCAGAAATTCTTCCGAGAGCTGCGCAGTTAGCTGTAGTAGCGACGGGAGAGGTGACGGAGCGGTTGAACGTGGCGGTCTCGAAAACCGTTGGGCGCGCAAGTGCCCCGTG
>JAAYQZ010000045.1 GCA_012519025.1 Bacillota bacterium | reverse complement strand
CTTTAAGTGCTTTAATCACCTATCTTTATAAAGAGACGGGGTTCTATGATTATGCTGCCGTGATGCCCCGAGGCGAACAAAGACAGGCTAATCTAAGAGGTCTTCAGGATAAGGCCAAAGAGTTTGATGGATTTGCCTTTCGGGGTCTGAATCAGTTTGTTGATTTTTTAAAGAAACTGCAGGAGGAGGATGAACTGGGGGAAGTTAAAACCTTGGCCGAGAATGCCGATGTTGTCCGGATCATGAGCATGCATAAAAGCAAAGGGTTGGAATTCCCCATAGTTTTTTTAGCTGATCTTGGTAAACAATTCAATCTTACCGATCAGCGCAACGATGTTTTGCTCCATAAAGAACTGGGAGTAGGTCTGAAAGTTGTAGATCCCTCCTCCCGTATCAAATACAACTCCTTCGCCCATAATGTGATAAAAGGCCGCACACATAGAGAAACTCTTGCAGAAGAGATGCGTATCTTGTATGTGGCGATGACCAGGGCCCGTGAAACATTGATTTTAGTAGGGAGCCAGGCACCCATGGAAAGGGTGTGCAAAACTTGGACAAACGGTGTCCCGGATCGAAACTGGCCCCTTTCAGACGATTTATTGGTGTCAGCAAATAGTTATCTGGATTGGTTGGGCCCAAGCTTGGTGCGTCATGAAGATGGTGGCATCATTTTACAGGCGGCCGGCACCGACAACAACGGAAAAAAGCAGGCTAACAGAACTTTACATGACCCGTCCCATTGGTTCATTTATCTGGAAGGATATTCTGAACCTTTGGATTGGTTTGAGTCAGAGCAGGCTCTAGATCAAAGAGATGATTTTCCTTGGCGCAAATTTGTGGAGTTGGAACCGGTGCAGCCTCAAACCTTGACTAGACACCAAACAGAGTTTTTTAACCGGCACTTTCTTTGGGAATATCCCAACAAAGTGTTAGGGGATTTGCCCCAAAAACTGTCTGTCACAGAGTTGAAGAATTGGTTTCAAAGCATGGAAGATGATGAAAGTCTGGCAAAAGGCCATGTTGATGCCCATCAAGACACTCAGTTTCGTGCCAGACGCCCCCGCTTTGTGCTGGAGGAGAGGGAACGCGTGAGTGCGGTAGAACAGGGCATTTGGACCCACACTCTGCTGCAGTGCCTGGACTTAGGTAAGGCGCTTGGTGATGAGACCATTTTATACACAGAGGCACGGCGTTTGGTCAAACAGGGATATTTAACAAAAGAGCAGCTTGCCCAGGTAAATTTGGACTCCATAATCGCCTTTTTCAAAAGTGAATTAGGCAAGCGTCTTTTAAAAAGACCCAAAGCAGTTTGGCGGGAACTGCCGTTTACTATGTCTGTTCCGGTGGAAAAAGTCTATTCTATATCAGAATCGTTACCAACCAAGCAATCGAACCAAAACGAGGGCACTGAGGATGTTGTCATCCAAGGAGTAATTGACTGTGTTGTCCAAGAGCCTGATGGGCTTTTGCTGATTGATTTTAAAACCGATCGGATAAACCCCCGGCAGGCCGCACAAAGGGCGCTTGAATACGAAGTGCAGATCCAACAATACTGCCGTGCTGCGGCCTGTGCCGTGGGAAAGGATGTCGAAGAGGCCTATCTGTATTTTCTGCGCGGTGGTGTAGCAGTGTCTATGCCGATTCCCGACAGGGCTAAGACGTAGTTTCACAAGGCCACGATAGGAAGGCCTGACAAGGGTTCGGATAAGAACGGCAAGTATTGCTAGTTGCAACAATGCAGATAATCTACTACAATAGTTGAGCGATGCCTTGGAAGCATCGCTTTACTTTTAAAAAGTCTATTAGGAGGGTTGACAATGTTGCTGTTAGAAGATAAATATGTCAAAATATTCTCGGCTGCACTGGCACTGCTGATTGGGCTGGTTACTGTTGTGATGGCGATGGCCGCCTTTGATATACCCGATGGAATCACCCAAGGGCTTGGGCAAGAAGAAGCAACTGCGGCCCTTCAAAATGAAGGGATAGAAGGCATAGATGACACTTCCCGTGCAGATGAAAAGAGTTTTCAGGAAGCACCTTTGCCCGAGTCTGCTGATGCCAGTGGACAAAGCCAAGTAGAGGAGGCCGCGGCACCTAACCCAAATACAAATATGGATACTGGTAATGTTTACGCTTCTTCTGTATCTGAAGGTGATATCTGGCTTTTAGCACAGGTAATTCATGCAGAAGGGCGCGGTGAATCGCTGCAAGGTCAGATTGCTATAGGTGCTGTGCTGCTTAATCGAGTGAGGGACAGTCGGTTTCCCAATTCTTTGGCAGGCGTAGTCTATGAGCCTGGTGCATTTTGCACTGTTGCCGATGGTCAGATTTATTTAACGCCGGATGCTCGAGCTTTGGAGGCGGCCCGTCAAGCAGCAAATGGATATGATCCGACCGGTGGTGCACTTTATTTCTACAACCCCGCGCGCACTACTTCACGCTGGATCTATACAAGGCCAGTATTGGGGCAGATTGGACGCCACGTTTTTGCGGCTTAACTCATCGACTTTGACAACTCGGTTTTGAACAATGACTAAAGACAGTCCAATTCGCCGTATTGCAGTGGCCGATTGGGCTGTCTTTTCAAATGCCTGGCCGCATCCCGGGGCAGGAGAAAGTTAGCTGCAGCTGAAGATAACAGTGTTAAGATTAAGGGCATACTAGGGCATACGCGTATGTAAGGTAATGTTGGGAGGGTGAAAGATGTCTGAGGTAGGCAAAAACATCAATTTAATGCAAAGTGCATTTAAAATGCTTCCCCTAGGGGCGGTTAAACCTTTGGGATGGTTAAAGCAGCAGCTGCAGATCCAAGCAGATGGTTTATCAGGACATATTGATGGATTTTGGGAAGATTTAGGGCCCCGCAATCAGTGGCTTGGGGGCGACAAAGAAGGATGGGAACGGGGCCCGTATTACGTGGATGGATTACTGCCTTTAGCCTATCTTTTAGAAGATGAGCGTCTTATAGAAAAAGTTGAAAAATGGATAGAGGCCTTTTTAGGCAGCCAACATGAAAGTGGATGGATCGGTCCAAAACAGGGACTGCTTGGTGAGCATACATATCCGGAATATGATCCCTGGCCGATATTTATAGTTTTTAAAGTGCTGACCCAGTACCATGAGGTCACTGGCGATGGGCGAGTTCTCCCGGTGATGCTTGGATTTTGCCGTTATCTGGCTGAGCAACTTGATACACGTCCCCTTGTATCTTGGGCAAAATTCCGCTGGGGTGATTTTGTCTTAAGCCTACATTGGCTCTATGAGCGGACTGACGAAGATTGGCTGTTGGCACTTGGTGAAAAAGTGAAAGAGCAAGGTTATGACTGGCAAAGGCATTTTGCTGATTTTCGCTACCAAAGAAAACAGACAGATATTGCCTTAGAACACCATGTGGTCAACAATGCCATGGGCCTAAAGGTGCCGGGAGTGTGGTATCGTCAATCCCAGTGTGAGGCGGAACGGAAATCAGTTTACTCAGGGCTGCATGATTTGGATAAGTTTCACGGCCAGGTTACCGGGGTTTTTACTGGGGATGAGCACCTTGCCGGCAAAAATCCCTCACAAGGGACTGAGCTTTGTGCTGTTGTGGAGTACATGTTTTCATTAGAACATTTGATTGCTGTTTTGGGGGACCCGGTGTTTGCTGATCGTTTGGAGCGCATCGCCTACAACGCGCTGCCCGCGGCATTTACTCCGGATATGTGGGCTCATCAATATGATCAACAGGTTAACCAGGTGGTAGTCAATGTGGCTGAGAGAGATTGGAGCAATGGTCCTGATGCCAATATTTTCGGGTTGGAGCCCAACTTCGGCTGTTGTACGGCAAACATGCACCAAGGTTGGCCCAAGTTTGTCAAGAGTTTGTGGATGCAGGGACCAGACAAAGGACTGGTGGCTGTCGGTTACGGTCCATCGCAAGTCACTGCGGAAGTAGGGGAAAATGGGCAAGAGGTAAGTGTTGTGGAAGACACCGATTACCCGTTTGATGACACGATTACCTTTACTATTCAGACTGCACGGGCTGTGACTTTCCCTTTGACCCTGAGAATCCCCGCCTGGACAAAAAATGCTGTTCTAACTTTGCCCGATGGTGAAATTCAATCACTTGGTCGACAAACTTTTTATACGGTGACAAGGGAGTGGCAGCCCGGAGATAGAATGACATTAACACTGCCAATGGAGATTGAAACAGAGCGCCGACACCACGGTTCAGTTGCTGTTTTAAGAGGGCCTTTGGTATTTTCGTTGAAGATTGGTGAAGAGTGGAAACTGATTGGTGGTACACAATCTCACAACGATTGGGAAGTCTATCCGACTACTCCATGGAATTACGGGCTGATAGTTGATACAGAAAATCCGCATCGGTCCATTAAAGTGGTGACCCGGTCTGTGGGCCAAGTACCGTTTTCGCCGGAAGGTGCTCCGATCGAGCTTAAAATAGCGGGGCGGCTGGTGCCGGAATGGAATTTGGTTAAGAACTCGGCCGGTGAAATCCCTCAAAGCCCGACTCGTTCCCGAGAAAAAGTGGAAAGGCTCACACTTATTCCCTACGGATGTACCAACCTTCGCGTGACCGAATTCCCGCTGCTGACCGAATAGCTGTTGGAGGTTTAACCTATACCTGGGGTGGGTATGGTTTCAGTGATGATGAGGTGAAGGGAGCCAAGTTGATGCCGAGCATTGACCCAGCACGCAAGAAAAACTTACTTTCTCGATTGAGCCGAATCGAAGGCCAAATTCGAGGTATAAGCCGCATGATCGAGGATGAGCAGTATTGTATTGACGTGCTGAACCAAATATCTGCTGCCCGCTCCGCGCTAAACAGTGTCGGTCAAATTATGCTTGAAGGGCATATCAAAGGCTGCGTGACTGATGCTATCCAGCATGGTGTGGGCGATGCCTCTATCGACGAATTGATGGATGCAATTAAAAAATACACATTCTAGGCGAAGTATTTGATCATTTAGGGGGTCACTTTATGCAAGTTGAAGTTAATTGGGCGAGCGGCATGGAGTTTCGGGCCGAAGTAGGATCCGGTCATACTTTAGTAATGGATGCATCAGTTGAAGGTGGAGGGGAAAACTTGGGCGCAAGGCCAACAGAATTTCTATTGGCCGCGGTGGGGGGCTGTACAGGAATAGATGTGGTAAGTATTTTGCAGAAGATGCAGCAGCCCATTGAAGGCGTGAAGGTTCAAATTAAAAGCGAGCGGGCAGAAGAGCATCCAAGGCGGTTTACCCAGGTTAAGATCCACTACGTGATCACAGGTAAGGATTTGAATCCCGAGCGCGTGGGACGGGCAGTTCAACTCTCCACGGAAAAATATTGTTCTGTATCCCATTCTTTGAATGCTTCCATTGAATATGATTTTGAAATCATTGATAGCTAAACTTAGAAGATGCGTCTAAACAGCACAACAGCAAAGATGCCCCGGTTTTAAAAGCCGGGGCATCTTGATTAAGGGTCAGATTGTGATGGTTTGACCTGTTTGGGCTGATTTGAGTATAGCAAGACTGAGAGCAAGACTCTCTTTTGCTTCTGCGGGGTCCAAAGGATAGGGTGAGTTGTTTACGATACTGTCTATAAAAACCTCATCTTCCTTGAGATACATGTCTATACGTTCCGGTTCGTAGGTTTTAGGTTCCCCGCCAACGGGATACACGGTAATGGGGCCGCCTTGACCGGTTCGAAGCACACCTTTAGTGCCCACCAAGCCGGATTCCAACCAATTTGAGGCAGATGACCATGATGCCATAATTTGTCCAATGGTACCTCTGGCAAACTTGAGCACAGCCACAACATTATCTTGAATTGTCACATCGGGAAGGGCAGTTTTAGAAAGACCGGTGACTTCTGCTACATCCCCCAACACATAGCGAAGCCAATCGAGGTTATGAGTAGTTTGCTCAGTCAGCATACCACCGCTTGCAGCTTGATCTTTGAGCCAAGGTGCGGGAGGAATGGAGCTCATGCGGGCAATCCAAGCCACCGTTATATCTCCCAACTCGCCACTTTCCACTATTTCCTTACATTTTTCAGCCCAAGGAAGAAATCTGAGACAATAGCCTATACCAAGCAGCCTGTCATTGGTTTTGGCCGCTTCGATCATGGCATCTGCCTCTTCCAAAGAAAGTGCCATAGGTTTTTCGCAAAACACGTGTTTGTTTGCATTCAGGGCATCTACACTTATGTCTCGATGGCTGTCGGGAGGTGTGCAGACCCACACAGCATCAGCCAGCGGCAAAGCATCTCGATAATCGGTAAAGGCCTTCGCATTGGCCAGCTCTGCCACTTTTTCTGCGCGCTCAGGGATAATATCCACTGCCGCTACAATTTTCGCGTCGGGAATTTGTATGAGTTTGTTGGCATGATTGGTCCCAATGCCGCCGCAGCCTACAAGCGCAATTTTAACCATAAAATCCACCTCGCTCGTGTATATTACTGCTGAATCCATCATACTCATTCACGCTTAAGTGGAAGTTTCCTGCCTAATCAAAATGACCGGGCAGGTTGGCAAAGGGATATAGGTCCAACGACTAGAAACCTTCTATAAATCAAAATGCTCAAGGAGGGCTCTGAATGGCGCGCTTCTCTGTCGAAAACTTTAAGTTCCATGGATTGGAAGCAGTCAAATTAAAAGATAAACAAAGTGGCTTGAACGGTATTTTAGTGGTGGGGTGGGGCAGTAATCTAATCAGTTTGGAACATGATGAAACCGGGGTAAAGATATTGCGAACTCCCAACTCAGCTAATGATTTACGGGAAAATTCTGTTGGTTGGGGCTTTCCCGTGCTGATGCCCCCCAACCGAATTGAACACGGTAGATTCACATTCGAAGGGCGGGAGTATATATTTGAGATTAATGAAAAGGGAATCAATCATATCCATGGGTTGGTTCACAATTTACCTTGGCGAATTGTAGCCACTGACACGGAAAATGCAGCTCAGGTGATGACAGCCATTCGTTCCGATGATCACCCATCAATCAAACATTCTTACCCACATTCATTTGAACTTCGCATGACATTTTCACTGAAGGAGTCACGGGTGGATTTTCGGGTAGAAGCAGAAAATCTCGATTCGACTTCCATGCCGTTTGGCATTGGATTTCATCCTTATTTCAATGTACCTTTAATGCCCGATAGTGCAAAAGAAAACTGCACTGTTCAAGTGCCGGCCAAACAAATCTGGGAGTTAGCTGATTTACTCCCCACCGGTAAGAAACTGTCCGTTTCCAAGGGGCAGAATTTGCAAGAACCTGTCAAACTGTCCGGTGTAGTACTTGACGATGTATACACTGATCTCACTCTGGTTGATGGAAAAAGTACAGCCAGACTTGCTGATAGTGGTGCAGGTATTGCCATAGAATATGGTGCTGGTAAGGAATTTAAGCACTGGGTTGTTTGGACCGGGCACAGTCCTGAAGATCCCTTTGTATGCTTGGAACCTTATACTTGGGTAACCAATGCACCAAATATGGAGCTGCCCCACGAGGAGACTGGCCTTGTAGTTATTTCCCCAGGCAACAGTTTTACCGGCAATATGTGGGTAGAGGTTGTTAGATAGATTCTGTGTTTTGCGTGTCCTTTGAACCCAGCTTTGGATGGGCGATACAGCCCATAATTAAGGGCACGTGGGCGATATAAATATCATTGAAAAGTACGTGCACCCAGAAGGAAATCATCATCACAAAAGCAATTCGACGGTAAGGACTGTTATCTTTTATAAGTGGATAAATAACAGCATTTGCCATCCAACCAAAAAACAGCATGAACCCTACAAGGCCCCAGCCGGCCAAAACGAAAAGATATAAGTTATGGGGACTGCGGGCCTTCAAATACCCCTCCGGTCGATAAGTTTCGTAAACGTTTCCATATTGGCCGGGACCTATACCTAATAGGGGGTGCTCTTTAATCATTTGCCAGGTAACTTCATAGATCTGCAGACGGCCTATATTACTTCTGTCATGTGCACTAGTTATTGATGAAACTCGTCTGGCAAGACCCGGGGATTGGCTTATGACAACCACTACTAGAAGCCCTAAGGCGACAATCAATTTCCAGTGCCTTTTTACCAATTTAATGTCCAGGGCAAAGATGAGCAATGCGGCTGCCAAAACGGCCACCATGGAGCCGCGGGAATAGGTGGCGAAAATGGCAAGTAAAGATACAACACTGGCTAACAAATACAGCCAACGGTAGCGGGTTTCATACAAAAACAGCCCTATCCCGCCAGCAACACCGGCCTCCATCATCGCGGCAAGGCCGTTGTCTGCCATACCAAGCACATTGCCTCTTCCCGTAAAGCGAGCAAGTATAGGGATTGAGCCCCACCAAATGTTCAAACGCAGTTGGCTGCTTATAACAACTATTAAGCCGAGGACTCCGCACCCCAAAACCAAGGCCCGCAAAAACTCCTGGGGTTTTTGAATACCCCAGCGGGCCAGGGCGTAAATAAAGATAAAGACTATTGGAATAGGCATGTTAAGCAAACCTTCAACCTTGTTGGTTGAAAGCAAGGCACTGAGCACACCTGCAATAGTCAATCCTAGGAGGGCTGCGCGGGTGGCTTTATTTGTCTTAATTCCGTGCCAAATCTCCTTAAATTTGGTTAACAAAAGAAGATAATACACCAGTCCCAGTGCAGGACTGAGTGGGGAAATAAATCCCCAACGGGTGTCGCGATTTTTAAGGTTCATGTCAGTTTTCCTCCAAAAAGTCGAAGTGTCTAAAGGAAATTCGCTGTGGTTCTGCTTGAAGCCTTCCACCCAGGATGTTTTCCGAAAAGATAGAAAACACCTTTCAGATCAATATGTTGAAGTCTGCCGGCACCCCATTGCCGCAGGGACGGGCAGTCAAGATACATGCGCAGGAACGCAGGATTTTGTGGAGAATGACTTAAAAGGTGAGTGATTAGATAGGAGGTGTGGTACGTTGGAAGGGACATTATTTGGCACGGCATTTGTTGAAATGTCGGAATATCTAAATAAGGTGCCGGGGGCTCTTTTCACACTTATCATTGGGGCCTTGTTTGTCAAGGTTGCCAGGATGGTGGTGCTGAGGGCTACTTCTGCAACCCATGTTGATCCAACTTTAGCCAGCCTTTTAGGCTCTGGTGTAGGTTTTGTCGGCTGGATCTTTGTGCTGGCGGCGGTGACGGCGGCCATGGGGATGCAGCAGATATCGTTGGCATTGGGCGGCTCAGTGGCGTTAGTGGCTATGGCTTTGGCATCTGGCATGAATTCAGTTACTCAGGATCTTTTGGCCGGGGTTTTTCTCATCGCAGATGATGATTTCCGCGTCGGGTACAAAGTCAAAGCAACGGGTCTTGAGGGGATCGTGGAATCAGTAACGATCCGTAAAACGAAAATACGGGATGATGACGGTATTTTGCATACTGTCCCCAACCGATTAATCGATAATGCCACATACACCTTGCTGGATCGGGGCCCTGAACAGGAGGCTTTACCGGCCGGAAGGCTAAGATCCAGATTCAGCCGTAAAAACGGTTAGGTCTCTAGCTGCGATCTACAGCAAGGAGTGCAGAAGGAGTCAGTTAATGGCTAAAGATGTATCGCAGAATTTTGAGTCATCTGTGGGTACACCGACTTGGGGCCATGAGTTTTGGCGAGGCGTGCGGGCCGGTCTACCCATTAGTTTTGGGTATTTCCCTTCATCGATTGCCTTTGGAGTAGTGGCCCTAGCTTCCGGTTTCAGCGGATGGCAGCCCGTGATGATGTCAATGTTCGTCTTTTCCGGGGCTGGGCAGTTTTTGGGTGTTAATCTGTGGCAGAGTGGGGCATCACTGGGTGCTGTAATATTGGCCAATCTTATAATTAATCTTAGATATATCGTGATGTCAGCCAGTTTGTCCCGGAGAATTCAGCTGGATTCCTTACAAGCGGCTGTGATTGGATTTGGTGTGACAGATGAAACTTTTGTGCTGAATTCATTGGCACAGCGTGGAGCATTGACAAGTGGTTATGTTTTGGGTGTAAACACAGTGGCATATCTAGGCTGGGTCATCGGCACCGTTGTTGGGACTGTTTTTGCCGGTATTTTACCCGGACGCGTTATTTCCGGAATGGGCATAGTGCTGTATGCGATGTTTATTGCACTTTTAGTCCCTTCCATAGCAAGATCTTGGAAAATCGGAGCCATAGCAGCAATTAGCGGAGCTTTGTGTTGGGTTTTTGGCAAAGTGTTTGCTTTCGGTTGGGCAATGGTGTTAGCCACGACTATTGCGGCGGCCTTGGGGGCTTGGCTGTGGGACGAGGGGGTGGATGACCCTGAGCACTAACACCTATTTGATACTTTTGTTTGGTATGGCCGCGGGCACCTATTTGCCGAGAATGCTGCCGCTGCTTCTGCCCGGGAATGCTCCTTTACCGCCATGGGTGGACCGATGGCTGAAGCTTGTACCTTATGCTGCTTTGGGGGCACTCATCTTTCCGGGGATATTGAGTGTGGATCCCGATCGGGCATGGGTTGGTTTGGTGGGAGGAGCGGCCGCGGTGGCAGTAAGCCTTAAATGGAATAATCTTGTTTATACTATTGTTGCGGCATTTGCCGTGGCAGCATTGCTCAGGTAGGACGGAGGACCTTATGAAGTTAAATACCAAACCTTTCCACATCATGGTAAAACCAACGGGGCCAAGCTGTAATCTTGCTTGCCAATACTGTTTCTATTTGGATAAAGATGAGCTATATCCAAATACAACACGATTCCGCATGAGTGAAGCCCTGTTGGAGGAATTTATTAAACAATATATTGCTGCCCAACCGGGTCCAATGGTACCCTTTGCTTGGCAAGGCGGGGAGCCCACTTTAATGGGACTGGATTTTTTCAAGAAAGTTGTAGAGCTGCAAAAGCGGTATCTGCCTAAAGGATGGCAGGCGGAAAATGCTCTTCAAACCAACGGTACGCTTCTGAATGACGAATGGTGTCGTTTTTTACATGAGCACCGTTTCTTAGTGGGCATCAGTTTAGATGGGCCACCCAAACTGCACAACACATATAGACATACAAAAACAGGTGGACCTACTGCCGACCTTGTGCTGCGGGGAGTGGATTTGCTTAAGACCCACGGTGTGGAATACAATATATTGTGTGTTGTAAATAACGTCAATTCCCAGCATCCCAAGGAGACGTATGAGTTTTTTAAAGAACTGGGAGTCAGACATATACAATTCATACCTTTGGTTGAACATTTCGGTCAAGGTAAGGTATCTGATAGATCGGTAAGTGGCAAAGATTACGGCCGCTTTCTGGTAAGTGTTTTCAATCAATGGGCTGAATACGATATTGGGACCGTTTTTGTACAGCTGTTTGAGGAATGTCTTTCCGTTTGGGTGGGTTACGGTGCCCGGCTTTGTCTTTTTACAGAAACATGTGGGCGGGCTATGATCTTAGAACACAATGGCGATGTCTATGCTTGTGACCACTTTGTTTTTCCGGAGCATCTTTTGGGGAATATCCAAAAAGAACCGCTTCATAGTCTAGTTGACTCGCCGAAGCAGATACAGTTTGGTTTGGATAAACGGGACAAGCTCCCCGCAGAGTGTCGTCAATGTCCGGTTGTTTTTATGTGCCACGGCGGATGCCCCAAGAATCGTTTTGCTTTGACTGCAACCAAAGAAGCGGGACTCAACTACCTTTGCGAAGGCTATAAGCAATTTTTCACATATATTGGTCCCTTCATGGAAGATTTTGCCGGGCTGTTTAGACAGCAGGCGGGTCCCCATATTTTAGCAGAAAGTGCGCGAAAACGGCTTAAGTCCTTGTGGCAGAATGTGGGCCGCAATGCCCTGTGTCCCTGCGGCAGTGGGCGTAAATATAAAAAATGCTGCCAACAGTTGTACGATTGAAGGTTTCAAACACGATTTTTTTGGGACCGAGCTTAGGCTGCAGGCCGCCTGCTGTAGGCGGCCTTTATGAGCCGGGTAAAGGTTTTTTAGCCTAGTCCCAGTTCTTTAAGATTGCGGCGACTGATGCTTAAGCTTTCGAATGGATCTCCGGGGCAGGTGTCCTGTTCTACTATGTACCAAATGACTCCGGCTTCGCGGCAGGCGTCTAAGATAGAGGGCCAATTAAGATTCCCCTCACCTACTTCAGCAAAAGTAGGTTCACCATCTACAACTGCCATGTCTTTTAAATGAACAATCGGGGAGCGGCCTTTTAAATCCCGCATCCATTGTGCCGGATCGCCTCCCCCATGTTGAATCCAGTATGTGTCGATCTCACTGGTAAAGAGCTCAGGATCACTTTCGGTGTACAGTATTTCCAGGGCGGTTCGGCCTTGGAATTTTTCTAGCTCGAAACTGTGGTTGTGGTAACCAAGGACAAGTCCGCCTTCTTTTAAAACGGCTGCAGCTTGAGATGCTTCCTCAGCAAATTGATAATAGCCTTTCTCGTGTCTGTATTCCGGGGGGATGCTGGGAATAGCCACATATTTGCAGTCATAGATGCGGTGTTCCGCTATTACCGCTTCCGGCTCTTCAACGAGACGGGGGTAGTTAATGTGGGTGGCAGCGACCACAAGCCCGGCTTCATCAACTAGCTCACGAATTTCGGCAGGCTCTATTGGGCCAACGGCAGAAAGCTGCACACCATCATATCCTATTTCCTTAATAAGCTTAAGTGTCTTTTTAAGATCATCAGCAGTCTGAGTGAACTCTCTTACTGTATACAAGGTAGCGGCGATGTTTGCGCTGGACAACATAAATCCCTCCCATTTCTGTTAGTATTCTTGGGCGATCAGTGTAGCATTTCCCCTTCCCGACAGAAGATCCCTTCCCAGTACTTCAGAAGGAAGATATGGGGAAAATATGACTGTATTGCCAAATACTTTGGGTAAGCAGCTATTAATGTTGCTGTTGGTTTATTTTTGACGTATGATAGTGACAACAATCGGTTGGTAGCTGAAAATTGGTGAGCTGGGGGGCTGTCTGTGACTTTCACCAAAGGATTTTCTTTTTTATATAAGCGTATTCTAGCATCCGCACTGCTGATTTTGTGCGTCGGTACAGTTATTGGGGCTCAAGGGGAAGATGCCTTTTTTATTAGTGAAAGAGTTATCTTTAGCGAAACCGAACTACTGACAGTTGATCTTAGGATACCTCAGGTTGGGCTCGGTAACAAAAATGCAGCCAAACAGCTCAATGAAGAATGGCAAACACAGGCAGAGCTATTTATTGATGAAATATCCACCTCAGCCAAGAAGCTGTTTGGGGAGTTGGAGGACGGGGGGAGCCACTGGTTTCCGTTTGTGGCTGCCGGCAGTTTTAGGGTGGGCTATGCCGATAAGAACGTGTTGAGTATACCTATCCAATACTACAGGTTTTCAGGTGGAGCCCATGGCATGACCTATCAATTTGCCTATAACATTGATACCCGAACCGGTAAGGTGCTTACCTTAGCCGATTTATTTTTATCAAATTTCGATTATCGCCGATTTATTGCCGATGAAGTTAAAAGACAAATGGGGCTTGAACCTGAAATCTATTTCCCAGAGAATTTTAGCAATTTGGAAATCACACCTGAACAGCCATTTTACTTCACGGCTGAAAATTTGGTCATCTTTTTTGGATTGTACGAAATTGCTCCTTATAGCTCTGGGATAAGGGAGTTTCCCATCCCCTTTTCCTGGGTATGGGAAGGTCTGCAGCCGCGATTTTTCAAAAAGCAGGGTAGTTAAGAACGCAGTCACAGTAAATTTAGGAGGTAGCACATGAAATCACAGACAGACCCTAAGGTGCAGTGGCCGGACGAGGAAATCCGGCCTTCCCGAGAAGAAGCACAGATGGAGACAGGGGACATCGAGATCGATGATGAGGAGATTAAGCGGGAAGTAAAGCATTTGGCCACACCGGCATTGATTGAGATGGTCTTGATCAGTTTTGTCGGAGTTGCCGACATGATAATGGTGGGAAGATTGGGACCGGCAGCGATTGCTGCCGTTGGTTTAACTAATCAACCTGTATTTTTTGCACATGGTGTTTTCCAAGCATTGAATGTGGGAACGACTGCATTAGTGGCAAGATTTTTTGGCGCAGACCAAAGAAAAGATGCGCAAGATACAGCTAAACAAAGCCTTGCAATAACTATTTTCATGGGGACACTGGTGGGCATATTGGGTTATCTTGCTACACCTTGGGTGATTAAGGCCATGGGGGCTGAGCCTGAAGTCTTACCGTTAGGTATTTCGTATATGCGCATTGTATGTTTAGGTTTCGCATTTAATGCAGTTTCTATGGTTTGTTCTTCCGTTTTACGTGGGGCGGGAGATACTCGCATACCTATGATAGTGAATTTGACGGCCAACTTGGTTAATGTAACAGGTAACTATCTTTTGATTTATGGACATTTTGGTTTCCCAAGATTGGGTATTGCCGGAGCTGCTTTGGCTACGGCATTTTCCCGAGTTGTAGCCTGCATCATCTTTTTGTATGTACTGTTTGCCAAAAAATCGGTTATCGGTATTGGGTTAAAAGGTGGATACCGCCCGGACCGCAACCTTTTGGGGCGTGTGTTTAATATAGGGCTGCCAGCTGCAATAGAGCAGTTTATATTTCGAGGCGGCCAGTTGATTTTTGTGCGGATGGTTTCCGGGTTTGGAACGTCTGTTTTTGCTGCCCACCAGATCGGCGTAAACATCCTTTCGTTGTCTTTCATGCCGGGGCAAGCCTTTGGTATTGCAGCTACAACATTAGTCGGACAAGGTCTTGGTGCCAATCGGCCCCAGCTTGCTGAAAGAAGTGCCCTTGTTGCCAGGCGGCTGGGGATGATATTCTCCACGACAATTGCCTTACTTATGTTCGTGTTCGGCAAGTATATAGCGGCATTATATACCAATGATCCGGATGTCATTGTGAAGACGGCTATGGTATTGAAAATTATTGGGGTCGTGCAGCCGGCACAATCTACACAATTCATCTTAGGTGGTGGCCTCAGGGGAGCGGGGGATACCAGATGGCCGCTTTATTCCACATTTCTTGGTATCTGGGTCATGCGGGTCATAGCCGGCTATTTATTTGGTGTTGTCTTAGGTCTGGGGCTTCTGGGGGCGTGGATGGGCATGGCTTTAGATCAACTTACTCGTGCCTCGGTGATATCCTATCGCTTTCGGAAAGGTGGTTGGAAGGAGCTCAGTGTATAATAGCATTAAAAGATAATAGGGAGAGGGGCGATGGGTTTGGAGAAAGTGCGATTTGGTCTTATTGGACTTGGCAATATTGGTACCACACATTACCGATATTTCCCGAAGTTAAAAGGTGCCGAACTTACTGCAGTGTGTGATGTTGATGAAGCGCGGTTTGAGGGTATAGATGACACAATTGAAAGGTTTAAAAATTACCAAGAAATGTATGACAGCGGTTTGGTCGATGCCGTGATTATAGGAACACCTCATGTTTTTCACCCAGAAATGGCTATTGCAGCTTTCGAAGCCGGGCTTCATGTGATTTTAGAAAAGCCTGTGGCGATTACCGGCCGGGAAGCCCGAGCCATAAATGCTGCATATAAAGACTCAAACGTCATTTTCGCGGCTATGTTCCAGATGCGCACCAATCCCGTTTTTCACAAAATCAAAGAGCTCTTGCAGGATGGTACATTGGGTGGGGTGCGCCGGGTCAGCTGGATTATTACCGATTGGTTCAGGACACAGTCTTACTACGACTCAGGTGGCTGGCGAGGCAATTGGACAGGAGAAGGCGGGGGTGTTTTAATGAACCAATGCCCGCACAATCTGGATCTTTTCCAGTGGCTTTTCGGTCTTCCCAAGCGGTTAACGAGTTTGGTGTACTTGGGCAAATGGCATGATATAACTGTAGAAGATGATGTTTCTGTGTTGATGGAGCTGGAAGGCGGGGCCACTGCCAGCTTTATAACAACCACTGCTGATACCCCCGGGACTAACCGTCTGGAAATTGCCGCTGAAAACGGTAAGCTTGTATTAGAAAACGGGAGATTGATCTTTTACCGAATGCCTGACTCGGTCCAAACGATTCTGGAGACGAGCACAGAGGGATTTTATGCGGCAAAACCGGAGAAAGTTGAATTAAGTGTGGAAACAAGATCCCACGGGCATATGTATATCACTCAAAATGTAGTCGATGCCATTAAGGGCAAAGCGGATTTGCTTTCTCCTGGAACAGAAGGCCTCAAGTCAGTGCAGCTTGCCAATGCTGTGTTGTTGGCCGGTTTGAAGAATAAATCGGTGACACTGCCTGTATGTGAAGCCGAATTCGATGCTCTTTTGGAAGAGCTGAGAGAGAAAGAGCGTAAAAATGCTCCGGAGAAAGCTTTTGATTGGGATAAGTACCTTAAAGATCTCCAAGCATAACATAAACTGATTATAAACTAGGGGGTGGAGGGCCATCGACTTCACCCACCGCTAGGTGGCGGTGGCCCAGTATTGCATGGATAAACGAGCCGAACTTGGCCTTGTAGGCCTGGGCGTTATGGGCCAGAACTTGGCCTTGAATATTGCCGCAAATGGTTTTAAGGTTGCGGTATACAATCGCAGCAGTCAAGTGACAAAAGAGTTTATAGAAGGGAAGGCCAAGGGTAAGAAGATCGTAGGGGCGATTACGTGGCAGGAACTTGCCGAGGCACTTCAGCCTCCCCGACGAGTGCTGCTCATGGTTAAAGCCGGCACTCCGGTAGATAGTGTGATAGGTGAGCTGTTGAATGTGCTTCGGCCCGGCGATGTAATTATAGATGGCGGCAACTCCCGCTTTCAGGATACCGTGCGGCGCCAGCAATTGGTGCAGGCCAAAGGCTTGCTGTATCTTGGGATGGGTATCTCCGGTGGAGAGGAAGGTGCCCTTAGAGGGGCAAGCATGATGCCCGGCGGTGATGAGGAAGCGTGGCACATAAGTCGTGACCCCCTTTTAGCGGCTGCGGCAAAGGCCAGTGATGGTAAACCCTGCTGTACATATTTGGGACCGGGTGGAGTTGGTCATTTCGTTAAGACCGTTCACAACGGTATCGAATATGGTGACATGCAGCTTATCAGTGAGGCCTATTTTTTGATGCGAACACTGCTTGGTATGGAGCCCAAGGATATCGGTCAAATATTTGCTCAATGGAATCAAGGGGAGCTGGAGTCGTATTTAATAGAAATAACCGCTGATATTCTATCCAGAGATGATGAGATTTCCGGCAAACCTCTGGTTGATGTAATCTTAGACAAGGCCGGGCAAAAAGGCACGGGAATGTGGACAGCCCAAGAGGCCATGGAGCTGGGAGTGCCGGCACCAACTATTGCGGAAGCAGTTTTTGCCCGGGCTCTTTCCGGACTCAAATCCGAAAGGGAGAAAGCGGCTCAAATTCTTGAGGGTCCGGCTGTATTATTCGGGAAAGACCAAGCGGCTTTTGTAGAAGACATTAGAAAAGCACTGTATTTATCGAAGATCTGCTCATATGCCCAGGGGTTTGCTATCTTGAGGCAGGCCAGTTCAGACTATAGATGGAATTTAGATCTAGGTGGAGTGGCGTTGATATGGCGAGCAGGCTGTATTATTCGGGCAGGATTCCTTAATGATATTGCCAACGCTTTTCAGCGGAATTCCGATTTAAACAACCTTTTAGTTGATCCGTATTTTGCCGAAACACTAAAAACGAATCAACGGAGCCTGCGGACCGTAGTGGCTGAGGCTGCTTTGGCCGGGATTCCTGTGCCGGGTTTTGGGTCAGCGCTTTTTTACTATGATGGCTACCGCAAAGAACGATTGCCCGCATATTTACTGCAGGCTCAAAGGGACTATTTTGGGGCTCATACGTACGAACGTGTTGATCGGACCGGTGCTTTCCATACTGAGTGGGGCAAATAGACAGATAGTTTTAGGCAAACGTTTGGTGAGGAGGCTTCAATTAGCGCAATGAAAGATTTCCAAGATATGGAACCTTGTATTTTGGTAATATTTGGGGCGACCGGTGATTTGACCCAGCGTAAACTATATCCAGCGTTGGTGAATTTGGCAAGACAGGAGCTATTGCCAAAACCGTTTGTTACTGTTGCTGTAGGCAGGCGTGAAAAGACCGATGAAGAAGTGCGAGCAGAAGCCAAAACAGCAGCAGGGTTGGCAAAACACCCGTCGGCGAAAGATAGGCATACGGCCTCCTTTATAAATAATCTCCACTATTTCCGTATGGATTTTGATAAACCTTTCGGGTATCAGAAGCTGCGGACATATTTGAACGGCTTAGATGAGATTTACGGCACGAAAGGTAATCGGGTATTTTTCCTGGCCGTTGCCCCCCATTACTTTGGCGTTATTGCCCATGAACTGCATCACCACGGCATGTCAAAGGGCAACCATGGGACATGGCAGCGAGTTGTAGTTGAAAAGCCCTTTGGCAACGACTTGATTTCAGCCCGAAGGCTGAATCAGGAACTTACTGAAGCATTTGGGGAGCGGTGTATTTATCGTATTGACCACTACCTTGGCAAAGAGATGCTGCAAAATATAATGGTAGTTCGATTTGCCAATACCTTATTTGAACCGCTTTGGAACAGCCGCTATATCGAGGAAGTACAAATCACTATCAGCGAGGATGTGGGAGTGGAAACCCGGGGCGGTTACTACGAAACAGCCGGAGCATTACGGGATATGGTGCAAAACCATATGCTGCAGCTTTTAACTTTGATTGCCATGGAACCACCTGTTGCACTTGATGCTGATTCGGTGCGAGATGAGAAGGTTAAAGTGCTGCGCTCCCTTCGTCCTTTGAGACCGGAGGATGTTGGCCGCCAAACCATAAAAGGTCAATATAGTTCCGGACATCTGAACGGGCGGCCGGTGGTGGGCTATAGGGAGGAAGACCGCGTTCATCCTGATTCCGAAGTAGAAACATATGTGGCATTGGAACTGTATATAGATAATTTCCGCTGGAGCGGTGTGCCGTTTTACCTTCGAACAGGCAAACGCCTACCGATTCGCTCTGCTGAGATCGTGATACGATTTCGGGAACAGCCGGGGGTGCTGTATTTCGGCAAACAGCCAAATAGTCTGGGACCCAATCTGCTGGTGGTAAAAATACAGCCTGAAGAAGGTATCTATTTACAGTTTAATGCCAGGGAACCCGGTACCCGCAGCTCTATTACACCGGTGCGCATGGACTATTGCCAAAGCTGTATACTGGGATTTAATTCTCCGGAGGCCTATGAACGTTTGCTTACTGACTGCATTCGTGGAGACAGTACCTTGTTTACTCGTTGGGATGAGGTGGAGTATGCTTGGAGTTTTGTAGATAATATAAGTCTTGCTTGGGAACAAATTGGGCAGCAGACTGAGCTGTATCCGGCAGGTAGTTGGGGACCGGAATCTGCTGATAGGATGCTGAGCAACAATGGCCACAGTTGGCTTTTCCCTTTTCAATGCCTGCTTACTGAGCGCCCCGTGCTTGAGAGAGTTTGAGGGTTTTAAGGAGGAGATGCCTACGTGAAACTGTATGATGTGTCTATGTCTATACATGAAGCAATGGCAGTGTACAAAAATCGAGAAGCAAACAAACCCAAGCTAACTGTAGACCGGGATTTTACCAAGGGTGCTTGGGAGACTCGCTTGACAATGAATATGCACACCGGTACCCACGTCGATGCTCCTTTCCATTTTCTGCCGGATGGAGAAAAGATCGATACCATGCCTTTAGATAAGGTTATTCGTCCTTGTCGACTTTTGGATTTTACCGATGTGCCTGATGCTGTAACCGACACTCACCTCAAGGCCCATGATATCAAGGCAGGGGACTTTATTATCTTAAAGACTCGCAACTCCACTGTCAGCGGTTTTGATCCTGCTTTTGTCTATTTGGACGGCTCTGGTGCTAAATACCTGATCAATAAAGGTGTTGTGGGAGTTGGGATTGACGCTCTCAGTGTGGAGAGAGGGCAGCCTGATCATGTTACTCATCGGACACTGCTTAAAGAGAAGGTTGTCATTATTGAAGGTTTACGTTTGGCTGATGTTCCCGCAGGCGAGTATTTGCTGCTCGCCGCACCTCTTAACATAATTGGGGCCGAGGCAGCCCCGGCCCGCGTGGTTTTAGTCGAGGGGCTGGGTCCTGTAGCAAATGGAGGAGAATAAATAGAATTCGTCGAATTATTTAATCACAGCAGTCACAACAGAAAGTAAATTAGTGAGAGAGGTGCAGCACCAAAATGGCAAAGATTGCTTTTATAGGCGCCGGCAGTTTGGGTTTTACTCGAGCCTTAGTGAGGGACATTTTGACATTTTCTTTGTTGGAAGATTCAACGATAGCCCTGATGGACATCAACGAAGATCGACTTGAGTTTGCAAGGCGGGCAGTTGAGCGGATCATTAATGAGGGTAATTACCCCGCCAAAGTAGTGGCCACCCTGAATCGAAAAGAGGCCCTTGAGGGTGCGGACGCCGTTCTTTGTACAATTTTGTCCGGTGATGTGTCGGTTTGGCGCCATGACATTGAGATTCCCATGGAGTTTGGCGTAGACACCAATGTAGGCGACACGCGGGGTCCATCTGGTATTTTCCGGGCACTGCGCACTATTCCCGATATGTTGGATATATGTCGGGATATGGAAAAATATTGTCCTGACGCGATTTTGCTAAACTACACGAATCCCATGGCCATGCTCTGCAGAGCTATTGAGCGAGAGACATCAGTCCAGGTGACCGGATTGTGCCACAGTGTCCAGGGCACTGCCCACATGTTGGCCAATTGGATCGGCGCACCTATAGAGGAAATTGACTATGTATGTGCCGGTATTAATCACCAGGCTTGGTACTTGGATTACAAATGGAATGGCAAAGATGCTTACCCGATGCTTAGAGAGGCTGTCAAAAATCCGGATATTTACAATGAAGAGATCGTGCGCAACGAAATGTTTATCCATCTGGATTACTATGTAACTGAATCCAGCGGCCACAACTCAGAATATAATTGGTGGTTTAGAAAACGGCCTGAATTGATTGAAAAGTACTGCACCCACGGAACCGGCTGGAATCCCGGTGTTTATGCGTACATACTCAACGAGTATTTGCGGCGTGAAGACAGCTGGATGCAGGATGTGGAAGATTGGTTTGAGCAAGATGAAATCGATCTCAATAGAGGCAATGAGTATGCAGCCTATATTATCAACGCTTATATGGGCGGGGAGCCATTTGAGTTTAACGGCAATGTACCCAACACCGGCCTAATTACGAACCTGCCGCAGGATGTATGTGTAGAAGTGCCGGTAGTAGCCAATCGCAGGGGGTTTAACCCCATTCATGTCGGCGAATTACCGCCACAGTTGGCTGCTTTAAACAACATTAGTGTGGCAGTAGAAGAAATGGCAGTGGAGGGGGCACTCACAGGAGATCCACGGTTGATATTCCATGCCATTTGCTATGATCCGCTCACTGCGGCTGTGCTGTCTCTTGAGGAGATCAAAAACATGGTGAAGGCAATGTTTGCTCAAAACCGTGATTACTTGCCACAGTTTAAAAGCGTAGAATTTTAAGCATTCACCGCTTTATGCGACACACCCCATTTACAAATGCCCGTCCGAGCCCCTCAAAGCCGGGCGGGTTTTTACGTTTTCCATATTTGATAGACTACCGGTAACAGACCATGCAGGCTGATCGTATACAGCTCTTGGCACTGGAGATTAGTGCTTTCAGCAGCTGCCTGAATGGCGCTTTTTCGGTCAGTCAGCAAAACAGCAGAACCGCCTTTAGTAAGTACCCTATTCATTTCCTGGAAGAACTGCATATAGAGTTTGCCAATGTCTTCACCTTGCGCAACCTGCTTCCCCCAAGGTGGGTTGGAAACAATGGAGTTAATGGATTCATCCGCAATATCTGTCAGACTGCATGCATCCATCTGCACTATTTCTACATTGTCGGGTACATTGGCTTTTGCAATCGCAACGATGTTTTTGGAAAGATCACTGCCTATAATTGATTGTGCTGTGTAAAGTGAACGCTCGGCGACTATTGTGCCGGAACCGCAAAACGGATCCAAGAAGGTGTCTTCAGGTTTAGGGTTGCTTAGCCAAATAAGGGCATGGGCAATGGGAGGCCGCAAAGCCCCCTTGGAAAAGTCCCTTTGGCCACGAAATCTAAAAGTTGAGTCGGTCAGCTTCAAAGAAAACAGCGCATCTTGGTCCACAATATCTAGGCGGAAGTTGAATTCATGATCATCGACAGTGCCGGGGGTGAACTTATACGCCTTAGCCAGGCCCTTCATGGCAGCTTTGGCAGCTTCAAATCGACTGAAAGTATGTTTTCCTGAACGACTGGCATTGATTATAACTTTAGATCCGGGACGTGCTCTGCGCAAAAAGGGTAGATCAAGCAGGGAAATGCTTTCAAAGTCATCAGTTAAATCGCCAAGGTGGTTTCTGTGAGGACCGATCTTCAACCATGCGATATGTAAGTATAGGTTGTCTACGCATTTAAGCTCTTGAATTTGCCCCCAAGGTGCATCAGTATTAAAGAGTATGCGACCACGCATTTGATTTTGAATCCATGCTCCGGGCAGTTTTGCACTTATTTCGGATATGGCGATGGACCCAAGCCCTGGGGCCGTCGTTGCCATGTATGTTAAGGAACCGGTCTGCATCTTAATTCTCCTAGACCCCTTTATTTAACAATATCTTTAACCAACTACATATTGTCAGTTTCTCCGGTTGTTGTCAACAGAGCAATCTGTGCAGGAGTAAGTGATTTGTGGCAGAAGATACAATATTATGCCCTGGGCCACACAGCGTTATTTGCCCACGGGCATAACATCACTTAAGTAAGGGCGTGAACATAAAAAATGCTGCAAGTAGCAATTGGACTTGATATTGGTGGCACAAAAATGGCGGGTGGTATCGTAGATTTTGATGGGAATATTCTTTACTCCCACACTGTGGCAACACCTGCGGAATTCCCCGATCTGGAACATGATTTGATGTGGTTGGTCGGACACATGCTGGAGGCCGCTTCCGGCAAGGGCGACAGTCCGGTTGAAGGGGCTCCGTTTGAAGTTGTAGGTGTTGGTGTAGCTGTACCCGGGTCGGTTGACCGCAATCAAGGCGTAGCCATGAGGGCGGCCAATTTGCCTTGGCAAGACTTTCATATTTGCCAGATGATTGAAGACAAATTTGGAGTGAGTGCTAAATTGGAAAACGATGCTGATGCGGCGGCTCTAGGGGCCCTGCGTTATGCAGCAGAAGCCCGGGGAATTGAAAATTTTGTATTTATGACCATCGGTACCGGGGTGGGAGGCGGCATTATCATGAACGGTCTTCTACACGGTGGTCCATGGCCTTTGGCAGGGGAAATCGGTCACATTATAGTGGAGCCAGATGGCGCCCAGTGCAACTGCGGCACTAAAGGCTGTTTGGAAGCTTTAGCATCCGGTACTGCCATCGGTCGGGAGGGGACCCAGGCCGCTAAAGCGGCACAAAAAGGAAAACTGTGGGAGACTTACCAGGAAAAAGGTGAAGTGACGGCAGCAGATGTAACCCAGGCAGCTGATAAAGGTGATGAACTGGCAAACAAGGTGCTTGCTGAGGCAGGGCGCTATCTAGCGATTGGTATACTCAATATTCAAAGATTGCTGTCTCCGCAGGCCATTTTAGTTGGCGGCGGCGTTGTCACACAAAGTGATGCACTGCTTAGGGCAGTTGACAAAGCGATGCCGTCTTTGCACCCTGATTTCAGAGCCAATGTGCTACAGATGAAGGGCGGTTCTGTAAGCGGTGTAAAGGGTGCGGCTGCTATAGCCTGGGAAGAAATTGCCAAGAAGATGTCTCACAAAGTGTAATGGTGTGTTTTTACGAGTCGGAGTCTTCATTGCATTTTGAGCAGTGTCCGCGGCTGTATGTTTGACACGGCCTTTTGGAAAAGAATTTTTTCACTTCACGGGTCATGGCCGCCAAAAACTGGGCTCCCTCCGGGGTAAGCCCTTCCATAAGCAGCATGGAAGAGTCGGGGCTTGGAGGGTAGGTGTGGACTTCCTCTTTTGGGTCCGGAGAGTGCTCCCGGCCTAAAAGATAGTCTACAGATACATCAAAAACGTCCGCGAGTCGAACCAGCATCATCGTGTCAGGGGAGCGCTGCCCTCCCTCATACAGGGAGATAGTGCTGTTGGAACAGTCAAGCAGTTTGCCAAGTTCTGCCTGGGTTAAATTGGCTTTTTTGCGCAGACGGCGGATACGGTTTCCCAAAACTGACATGGCAGCCTCTCTCCTTTACGATGAGTTTATCACGATTTGCAATATTGGAGAAGGATTCTTTGCAAAATGTAGAGAGGCTCTTGACTTTTGCGTTTCGCAAAGTTAGACTAAAGGCAAACGCTTTTGTTTTGGCAATATGTTGACAGTTAAAGGTGGTGGGATATCCATGCTGCGGAAAGTGCGGGAGACTCGAGGTTTGACCCAAAAGGAAGTGGCACTGGCCATTGGTATACCACAAAGTTCATATTGCTTGATCGAGCACGGTAAAAGACCAGCCGACTGGCGTGTTGTCCAAAAGATATGTGGGCTTCTCGAAGTTCAACAAGAGGAGATTTTTTTGCCAAGACGTTTTACAGTCCGCAAGGTATGATAATAACTAAGCCGGAGATTTTTTAATCCATGTGCTGGTAAGTTATTTCAGGCCGCCATGGCACTGGGCTCTAGGCATCTCCCGTAAACAAGTGGGACTCTCTTTGCAGTGTTCTTGGATCTTGGACACGTCTGAGGTAGATCCAAATAGCCAAGAGATTGACGAATAAAGCTGTGCCGAATACAATGTCATAACCATAAACCTGCACAAGCCTTCCTCCTACAATAGGGGTCAGAAGTACTACAGGTGCCAGAATTGTGTTGACTATCCCCGCATACACTGAGCGGTAACCTTCGGCCGCATACTCCATAACAATAGGCAGCCGCGAAACACTGTATGTGGTATTTGCAATTCCCATGAGGACAAAAATGAGCAGTGCCCACAACCTGGCGGCAGGAAGTAACGAGATCAGCGCTGCCAATCCCATGGAAGTACATGATAAGACCAAATTGATCTTATGACCTTTGGCATCACTTAACCGCCCAGCGATCAGCGCGGCAAGCATTTGGCCCGCTGTCATAGCCATAGTTAAATATCCCACAAAAGCCGGCGGTAATTCCATGCGTTCCAATGTATGAATCGAAAAGAAGGCCAAACCCATTTGGCCAAATAGCAAAAATGCTGTTCCGACAACATGTCCCCGAAACGGGACATCTTTTTTTAAGATCGTCGGGATTTGTTTCAAATATTTGCCGAGGCTGAGAGATTGGATTTGAGGTTGAGTACGGTCCTCTTCCCAACTGAGGCCGGCGAAAACAGTCCATCCCGCGGCAAATAGTAAAAATGCCCACAAAAAAAGGAGACCGAAGTTGGTGGGGAAGGCAAATTTAGCAAGGGTCAGGCTTGTCAACCATCCTGCCGCCAGACCCGTAAAACAGCTGATCAATGTCCGGGAGGCGAAAAGTGTACCCCGCTGCCTTTCATGAACGGCTGCTGCCACAAATTCCAACCAAGCCACCGTGCCAATCCCATCAATTATGTGTGCTAGAAGATACATTGCCAAAAAAGCAAATAAGAGAAGCCGCATTCGTGAAGCAGGTAAAAGCCAGCAGAAGACGGCAATCGCTAAAAAGCAAAGTCTTTGCAGACCCATCATAGTAAGGACGTACGGTCTGCGGTAGGTAAGGCGCTGTACATATCTGGCACTAAAAAGTTGTGGCAGCATCCAGCCCATGTTGGCTAACATGGGTGCAAGCCCAATAACTAAAGGCGTAGCCCCCAACTCTTTGGCGAAGGTGGGGACAACAGTGGCAGCGGCCACAAATGTCATGGCAGTAAAGTAAAATGCACCATCGATTAAGACTGCATAATAGTTTCCCATGGGCCGGCGGGATTTGGTCAACTATATACCTCCTAACAAAGCCAACAATTGTGTTGTTATTCGACAAAAGATGTCTTCGTCCTTTTGTGCTGGTTGCCGGAATTAATCGATAATTTGCAGGTAATATATGGTATGGCCACTAATATATACACAATATAAAGTTGTCGAATATACACTACTGGGAGGCATGAGAATGAAAAAGGGTATCAATCGCTGGTCACTGCCGGCGGATTGGACAATTCGGCAGTGTATGGAAGCTGCGAAGAAGGCTGGTTTTGAGGGGATAGAACTAGCTTTGGATGAGAGCGGGGAACTATCTTTGGAAACCGGCGCCGCTTAGGTGCGGGCTATCAAGGATCTTGCCGATGGCATAGGATTGGAGCTCAATAGCTTAGCGACGGGACTATTCTGGCAGTACCCAATGACTTCCGGTGATCCTCAAGTCCGAGCAAAAAGTAAATCAATTGTCCGCAAGGCACTGGAAGTGGCCAAAGGGCTCGGCGCAGACACAATATTAGTGGTTCCGGGGGTAGTTTCGGCACCTTTTGCTTCAGAGGAAAGAGTGTTTTATGCTGATGCATGGGAGCGTGCCTTGGAAGGTCTGCGGGAATTAGCCCCTGAAGCAGAGGCCGCTGGTGTGCATATCGGGGTTGAAAATGTATGGAACAAGTTTCTGCTTAGTCCCATTGAGATGCGGGATTTTCTTGATGCTGTCGACAGTGACTACGTAGGCGCTTACTTCGATGTTGGTAATGTGCTATTATATGGGTTCCCTGAGGACTGGATCAGGGTGCTTGGTGAGCGAATTAAAAAAGTTCATTTTAAAGATTTTAGAATGTCTGTAGGTACTTTGGGCGGGTTTGTAAATTTGCTTGAGGGAGATGTAAATTGGCCTGAGGTAATGGCTGCTTTGCGTGAAATTGGATACGATGATTATGCTTATACTGAGCTATCTCCGTACAAACATTATGGCGACCAGCTGATCGATGATATTTCCCATGCGATGGACCGTATCTTGGGAAGGTAGTCCTTTGTGCTTTAAATAAGGTCTGGTGGGGCGGGACGGGCAAATAGGAATTGACTCCTAGCACTCTTCTCCTGGTATTGCATAGAATGTCGCTGTGGGAGTAAGTTCCTACGGTAACATTGGAGAGCAAAAGGAGGAGGGTCAGTGTGAGTCAGACATCAAGTTGCCCAGGTTTTCTTTATACAATAAGGGCGGGCGACACATTCTTTTTGTTGGCCCAGCGATTCGGTACTACCGCGTCAGCAATTCAAAGGGCTAACCCGGGAGTTGATCCCAACAACCTGCAGATCGGGCAGGTAATTTGCATCCCGACTGTGGCGCCCGGTCCCCCGTCGACGCCATCTTGCCCCAACGGGTTCTTGTACACGATCAGGGCGGGAGACACATTCTTCTTATTGGCACAGCGATTCGGCACTACCGCGTCAGCAATTCAAGCGGCTAACCCGGGAGTTGATCCCAACAACCTGCAGATCGGGCAGGTAATTTGTATACCAACTGCTGCACCCGGTCCGCCGCCGACGCCATCTTGCCCCAACGGATTTTTGTACACAATCAGAGCTGGTGACACATTCTTTTTGTTAGCACAAAGATTTGGAACTACTGCAGCAGCAATTCAAGCGGCTAACCCGGGAGTTGATCCTAACAACCTACAGATCGGGCAGGTAATATGTATACCGACAGTTGCACCTGGTCCGCCGCCACCGCCACCACCGCCACCACCGCCTCCACCTTGCTCAGGGTTCTTCTATACCATACGGCCGGGCGATACTCTATTTGAACTTGCCCAGCGGTTTGGTACAACGGTTTCGGCCATTGTTGCGGCCAATCCGGGCATCGATCCGGCAAGACTTGTACCCGGACAGCAGATTTGCATTCCGGTACAGCCGTCGCCGCCGCCTTGTTCAGGGTTCTTCTACACCATACGGCCGGGCGATACCCTGTTTGAACTTGCCCAGCGGTTTGGCACAACGGTTTCAGCTATTATCGCTGCCAATCCGGGCATCGATCCGGCCAGACTTGTACCCGGACAGCAGATTTGCATCCCGGTACAGCCGTCGCCGCCGCCTTGTTCCGGGTTCTTCTACACCATACGGCCGGGCGATACCCTGTTTGAACTTGCCCAGCGGTTTGGCACAACAGTTTCAGCCATTGTTGCGGCCAACCCAGGCATCGATCCAATGAGGCTTGTACCCGGAGAGCAAATTTGTATCCCAGTACAGCCGCAGCCGCCGGGGCCCCGGTGTATCGTTATGGCACCAACAGATCTCGCTCCTAATGGCGAAGGTATCCTGTTTATGGATCCTTCCGGCAACGTGGTACTGGCAACAGCGTCAAATGTACCCGATCCCACAGTATTTAACCAAGATGTGTATAAACTGTGGCTGAGGGAAGGTAATACAAACAATTGGGTTGTTACAACTATGTTTAGTTCACCCCAGGATGTTTGGGTGGGGCGTTTGGTACCATCACAGTCGCTGAGTTCGTTTTCCGGTGCAGTGATTTCTGCGGAACAAACATCGAACGTGCAAAGACCTGTAGGAAGCAGAGTTCTAACAGCGAGTCTAACAAATTAGATAAAAGACCTACTGCACGAAGAAGACCATGCCCGCAGATGGGCATGGTCTTCTTTACCTTGTAAGCATGTTTGTAGAACTAGATATAGGAGGATTACTTGTTCCAAAAGCGAACATCAATGGGCATATAGCAGCATCAGTAGGGAGGGGTACAGTTGGAAAGACCAGTTGTTTGGACGAGTGAAGGAGAGCAAATGTTGGGGGTATTTCATCAGCCGCAGGGGGTAGGTCCCTTTCCTGCGGTAGCAATTTATCACGGATTTACGGGAACAAAAGTGGAGCCTCATCGGATATTCGTGAAGATGGCCCGCGCCTTATGTCAAATGGGAATTGCCGTTGTCCGGTTTGATTTTCGGGGTTCAGGCGACAGTGAAGGGGATTTTGCCGATATGACTGTCAGCCGAGAGATTGTAGATGCCAAACGGATTTTAGATTTTCTGCAGGAACAGGCAAGTGTTGATCCTAATAGACTTGGAGTTTTGGGACTGAGTATGGGAGGGGCGGTGGCTGCCTCTGTTGCCGGTCAAGACACAAGGGTAAAATCTTTAGCACTTTGGGCGGCTGTAGCTGATTTTAGTTTGTTTAGAGCCCAAATTGACATGGTTGAGCAGGCACGGAAACAAGGTTATGTTGATCTCGGCGGCAATGTGCTGAACTGGGCTTTTTACGAAGATGCCTTAACACAGGATCCATTAAAATGGGCAGCATCTTACAAAGGACCGGCACTGGTGGTACATGGTGATGGCGATCCCACTGTGCCGGTAGATCACGCAGATCTATATTATGGTGCCATACCCGGGGAAAAAGAAAAGCTGATCATCCCTAAGGCCGATCACACGTTCAATAGCCACGACTGGGAAACAGCCGTCATTGAAAAAACAGCGACATGGTTTCAAAAAACACTTTGACGGCTGCAGCAGTGCAGTATAGATTAGGTGCATGTTCTAAAGCCACTCGAGATCTGTAGCTTTACTAATCAACTCATTGTAAGCAAAGGCCAATCTGCGGGTGATGGGGCCGGGTTTGCCACTGCCAATTATATTATCATCTATGGTAACTAAGGGGAGAACAGCAATTCCGCGGTTGGTGATAAAGGCCTCGTCGCTTCGCAGTAATTGCTTTTTACTCAAAGCTTTCTCCTCTATGGGAAGCTGGAGTTGATCTGCAAGTTCTAAAATAATTTCCCGTGTAATGCCCCCCAAAATATATGGGGAACTCGGCGCTGTGACCAAATTCCCGCCGCTCACCGCAAAAAGATTGCTGCTTGTCCCCTCTAAAACTCCAACTCCCACCCTTTCTAATAGTGCTTCAGCGGCCTCGGCCTGGGCGGCTTTCTGTTTGGCGAGCACATTTGCCAAAAGATTCAATGATTTAATATCACAGCGTCCCCAACGTTCATCGGGGATAATAATCGCGGAGGCACCTGCATCAAATTCCTTTGGTGTTATATCATTCCACGGCATAGAATAGGCGACAACAGTGGGTTTTGAGTCTTTTGGAAACCCGTGGGCCCTTGGTGCCGCACCACGAGTGATTTGTATGTATATTAGCCCATCACTGGCTGAATTTGCTTGAATGAGATGGCGGACAACGGTCCCGAAATCTATATCTTCGGAGATTCGGATGTCCAAGCCGTGCAAACTGCGGGCAAGGCGGCGCAAGTGGCGATACAGTGCAAAGGCTCGACCGTTCTCTACTTTAATCACCTCGTAGACACCGTCGCCAAATTGAAAGCCCCTGTCTTCAAAAGAGATTCGCACTTGATTTTCTGGGACAAACTTACCATTGAAATAAATCGTTCTGTCCATAAGCGGCACCTGAATGAACCCACAATAGGTAAAGCCTGTGATGTTCACTGTGCCCTACACCTCCATATTCTTGATCTATCTTTTAATCTATCCTGTTATATACAGCAAAGTCAAGTATAATGAGATGGGGTAGAGAGCCCCACCCAATTGCCAAGATTGCACAGTGTGGAAAGGAGTGTAGGTGTGGCTAGACCTTTGAAACCCCGTCGAGTTGAAGTTATGCCCGAGGTTTCTGTTTTTAAACCTGCAGGTGTGCCCATGCGGGAACTCGATGAAGTCGTACTAACTGTTGATGAATTTGAAGCCCTGCGCTTAAAAGACTTGGAGGCATTGGAGCAAGAAGACTGCGCTTTGCGCATGAATATATCACGCCCTACGTTTCAACGGATTTTAACAGCAGGCCGGACCAAGGTGGCAGATGCCTTAACCAACGGCAAACTCTTGAGAGTCGAAGGCGGAAGTTACCGTCTTGCAATGCGGAAATTCCGCTGTCTTGGCTGCAATCATGAATTTGACTTGCCTTTTGGCAGTGGACAGCGCGGTCTTGACGCACGTTGTCCTGAGTGTGATACCACAGGAGCACAGCGGGTGGGAGAGCGCGGGAGAGGCAAACGATTTCGATAATTTATCATCATCGCTTTTAGTTATTGACATACGCTCAAAACTAGCTTATAATCATAGTGAGCATATGACCATAACATAAAGGAGGTATGATGATGCCAAGAGGTGACTTTTCTGGACCTTGGGGTCAAGGTCCTATGACTGGGCGAGGGGCCGGATATTGTGCCGGTTTTCCTACACCCGGATATATGAATCCCGGCGGTAGAAGATTTGGTTTTAGGCGGGGATTTGGTTTTGGTCGCGGCTTTGGGCCCGGGAGGGGCTATGGTGGCGGCTACGCCCCTTGGGGGGCACCGGATCCAGCTTGGGCAGAGCCTGCACATGAAAGCGAGGCTGCCATGCTGAAAGATATGGCTGATTCCCTTGAACTACAGTTGAAACAGATCAAAAAAAGGCTGAGCGCCTTGGAAGACGAAAATGAAGGTTAATGGCGATGCGTAGGGTTCAAATATAACCCGGCACTGGGGGCCACCCGGTGTCGGGTTATTGTTGTATGGTATGTTTTTCAAGGTCTTTTAACATGACTATCCAAGGTCCTTGGGAATCCGATACAGAGGCAATGGCCTTAAAACCGGACTTTTCATAAAGGTGTTTTGCTGATATGTTGCTGGGCCTTACTTCCAGTTTAACAAAAGAGGCTTGGGTACCGTGAAGATATGAGAGGGCTTCGTGCAAAAGTGCTTGGCCAATACCTAAACCTCGGAAACAAGGATGTACTGCAATTGATAATATCTGAGCAACCCGACCCCTCAAGTAAGGTGTTTTGCGCACAAAAAACATCTGTGATGCAGCAAAACCCATTTTACTGCGAATAAGTTTAAAAGCGCCTTTTAGACCGATCCCATAATCGCCCTTCAACCAATGCCATGTCCATTTCCACCAATACAATCTCTTAAACGTTTGCCACCACATGTGGCTCATGCTGTGGATGGCAATAACATAGCCTGCAACATGGCCCTTCGCATCGGCGATCAATACGCCCTCTGGTTCACATTCCCGCATCGCGGCGAAAATATCCCCCATAGCTCTTTGGATACCAAAGGAAGATTTACCTAGATAATGTGCGATGCTGTCGTGGAACCCGAGCAAAAAAATCTGGGACATTTGGGTCAGATCATTCTTTTGTGAAGGGCGGATCACCCAGGATGTCCGGCAGCTCCGGCAAGATGTCTGGTAGTAAGTCATGGTCACCCTCCGTTAATCCGCTGATCATAATGAGTTGATCCACGGTAACAAAAATAAACCCTTGGGAACGCAAACCATCGATAATCAGCGGCAGTGCATTGACCGTATTATACCGATACCCACCCGAGGTACCAATTATACTGCCGCTGTCATGAAACAGCAAAATATCTCCACCTTGAGTGTTGCGCAAGATATTTCTAGCCACACTTCCGCTGCTGACTTCAGCCCAATCTCTGGAACTGATGGACCAAAGCACAGTTGTGTATTGGAGTTCATGGGCAAATTCAAGGGTAGATTGGGAATACATTCCCCGGGGGGGCCTAAACAAATGTATTGGTGAGCCAATTGTATTGGAAATGATGTCATGGGCTTGAAAAATTTCCTTCCGCGTGTTTTCCTCATCCAGCCCATATAAATTCCGATGGTTGTAGGTGTGGTTGCCAATTAGATGCCCTTCTAGAGCAATTCTTTTGACAAGCTCAGGATAAGCTTCGGCATGCCTCCCAATAAGGAAAAATGTAGCAGGTACCTCTTTTTCGGTTAGAATATCTAAAATGAAAGGCGTGTAAAGCGGGTCAGGTCCATCATCAAATGTCAGTGCTATAAATGGGAGTTCCCGATTCCCTACTCGGAAAAGCTCTTGTTGAAGCCCAAAACCGCGATAGACATATCGATTGGCAAATAGAAATATGCCCAAAGCCAAAACAATTCCGATTCCGGTTAGACGTCGCAACAGGGCAGCTTTGGGCGGCACGGAATATGGTTCAGACGTGCCGTAGGCTGGACAATTTCTAATGGCCTTCCATCGAAAGTAGGGTGATTCGTTATATAAAATGATAATGAGGCAGGCAAAGCCAAACAAAACATACAAATCCCGGTGGTGAAGCAGCCAAATAACTGGAATCAATACTATGCCGGTCATAAATATGTTCAACGACTCCGATGTCTTCAGTTTGCCCAAAAGCCACCACGCGGCTGCTACTGCTGTCAATGTCAGTGGTGACAAAAAGGCCAAAGTGACGGCAATGGGGGTATAGCGGCGCAAACGTGAATGGGGTTCATTCCAGTCAGCAAACTGGAACCCGATCAAACTGGCAAGGCCTGTCAAAACAACACTCATTCCACTGCCCACACCTATCCGAGCGATGACAGTAGGGAGCAGTGCCAAAGAAACATCCAATATTTGCGGATTCACGGTTCTATGACCGGGCAGCTGCAGTTTTTGGCCAATGTTGGCAGAATTAAGCAGACCAAGGACAAACCCCGTGATGGTTAAAACAATGAAAGAGTCGGGAAACACAAAAGCACCTCCGAACAGACACTGCTGTCAACAAGGTAGGATGGATAATTGTCGAACCTGTCTTTATAATGATATACTATCATTGTTGGAGATTGGCTGTCTACAGATTCTGTTGCAGCATATAGTACGGCGGTGTGCTTGGGCATGTCGACGACAACGGCAAATTGGGAAAAAGTGTGGGAGGTAGGTTTTTGTGGCTGAACAGATAGGTCAGATTATCGCGATAAAATCAGCGAATGATTGCGCTACCGTTTCAGTGACTAAGGCAGCGGCGTGTTCTCACGGAAGCTGCGGCCTGGGGATATTTCCCGATCAAGACAATGAACTGTTGATAGACGCGCAAAACTCCATCGGGGCCGCTGTAGGAGATTTTGTGGAGATAGTTTTTGACACACAGCAATCACTAAAAGCAGCTTTTGCCATCTATATGCTGCCGATTATCGCCGGTTTGGGCGCCTACTTGCTGGCTGATACCTTATCTTTAGCCTATTCGGGATTTTGGGCTTTAGCGACTGCGGCGGGCACCATGGGACTGGGCCTGCATTTTGGCGACCGCCTTGAACCGGAATACACTATTCGCCGTCGATTGGATCCGAAGCAAGTTACGATTTCGGATCATCAGCATTGTGCGAGCTGTCCTCTGCGTTAGACTGCTTGCTGTGCCCTAAAAAAGCCCAGCGCAAGCGCTGCCAAAAACTTTGACTTTGTATGTTCTCCAACTCATGTTTTAATCTTTGTATCTCCATTCTCACCTTGGCCTCCTCTGTCAACCAACGATCCCTGGCCTCGGTGTACATATGTCTGGCATCGTTCAATTCTTCGGGGCTTTGTTTGGTCTCTTCTACGGCCGCCAGGAGTTCTTCATTTGCTTCTTGGGCAGTACGGGTGATTATATTGTTGAGTTCGTGGAAACGTGCTGTATCGGATTCCTGTACATGCTCCAAAAGAGTTGCTGCCGTTTGTTCTATAGTGGCTTGGATAGCTTGAAGTTGGGCTCCGGTAATCAGCTGCAGACGTTTTTCCAAGTACTGCCCCAGTTCTTGGGTGGAGGCTGTGGTAGGTGGTGCAATAAGATGCAAAGGTGTGGGAACATCGGCATTTGCTGATTCAATGGACAAATCCTCTGGTTCGTTGAGATAGGCCTTAGCTTGTTTGATGGAAAAATTTTGCTCATGCAAAAGTCGTCTAAGGTAAAGCAGATCTTGGATATCCTGTTCATTAAAACGCCGATGGCCGCCTTGGGTGCGGGCCGGGCGAATGAAGTTGCTAAACTCCTCACACCAATATTTTATGGTCGAAGGCTCCACACCTACATCTGATGCTGCTTGGCTCAACGTTTTCCCGGTTGCGGACATCTTTTTCCCTCCTTGACATTCAAGAAAATTCACTCATGGGCACTGTCGAATATATTTATTGATTTGAGTGTATAGTTCGTCAGTTTCCACAAAACACCTGCCTTGACATAAAGTTATCGCAAAAGTGCTGACAAGTTTTCGCCGCGGGGTTATGTGGCAGGAACATATATGTTGCTAGAGAAGAAAAAGGTTAACCAAACCTCATGCAGGTGGGTAATTCATAAGAAAGAGGTGACGAATTGGTGTCTAAGGTGGCACGTTTTGGGGTAAGTATGAGCCCGCAATTACTTGAGCAATTCGATCGACTGATCGAAGAACGGGGCTATGCCAACAGATCGGAAGCGATCAGAGATCTAGTCAGAGACGCTTTAGTGGCAAGAGAATGGGAAAATGGGGACAGTGAGGTTGCTGGTACGATTACACTTGTCTATGACCATCATACTGCAGGTCTTGGCGACATCTTAACCAGTGTACAACATGAATACCTTGATTTAGTGATTTCCACCTTGCATGTTCACCTCGATGAGCGCCACTGCCTTGAAACCTTAATCATAAGAGGTGAACCATACCGCGCGAATTTGCTTGCCGATGAACTTATCTGCTTGAAAGGGGTCGTTCACGGTAAGCTGACTCTTGCTTCCACAGGCAGGAATCTGCGCTAGGCGCGTCAGGTGGCTCGGCTCCAATTCTGCTTAGAAAGGCCGGAGAAATGGAGGGTTCCATGTTTAGTTTTGGTGTTCAACGGGGCATTAAAAACAGCGTGCTGCTGTTAACCGTGTTATTGGTAGTCTGTTTAGTTGGGATTTTGGTGGCCGCATTTTATCTGGATAGAAGTCTTAGTCAAGATGTGTCTGAGATTCAAAATGCTGTTGACCACAGGCAGGCTGCCAATATCCAGGCACTGATGGTTTCAGCCAGGAAAGTGTTTCTGATCATAACACTGCTTTCCATATCTGCAGTTGGTTTTGTTGTGTGGGGCAGTGGTGTCTTATGGACCTCCCATATAAGGCCGCTCCAAAGTATGGTGAACGTTTTGGGAAGGGTGTCTAATGGAGATTTCGAGCAGCAGATTCAAATCGACGGCTCCAAAGAGATCCAAGGGCTTGCACAAGGATTTAATCATGTTATAGAAAGAGCAAAATCCTCGCTGAAGCTGAGTGGGCGATTAGCCGGTGGTGAATCATTCGAAGACATCTTCGACAGCATCTATGACTCATTTCATCGGTACTTGCCTTATGAACGGATGGGGATTGCTTTGATTGATCATGCTACACAGACGATACGTGCCGAACGGGCCCAATCCGAAGTTCCAGTGCATTTAGAAGTGGGCTACAGCTTGCCTTTAGGTCAAACAAGTTTGCGCCGAGTGATAGAATCCGGTGTGCCGAGAATTATCGGAGATCTGGAATTATACGCTGAAAAACATCCTGATTCTGAAGCCACCCAACTTATGCTGAAGGAAGGCATTCGTTCAAGCATGACTATGCCGCTAAACATCAATAATCGGCCGATGGGGGCCTTGTTTTTCTCCAGTACAAGCAAGTATGCCTACAAAGAGCATCAT
>JAAYQZ010000044.1 GCA_012519025.1 Bacillota bacterium | reverse complement strand
TCACTACCGTCCCAACGGAAAACAGTGCGGTATTCCATCTGCCCTGCGAAGAATGGGTATCCTTGTTTTGTCCAATCACCGAAACTTAGTTTGTCAAGATGAAAATCTACTTCAGCCGGCACTGCAATAGTGGTAGGTATTGCTAGGAAATGTCCCAACAAGAAGCAGTTTTCCAATTCCCAAAACTCGTTGAAAGTAGTCGACAAGATGACTGTGTTTGATCCTTCCTTGAGGAAATCTGTCACATCATATGTTGCAAATGCTTCATCCAGCCAAATGCCGGAGTATGGGGGCTTTTGAACCCCGTTGATATCGATGATATAGTCAGAGCCTGATTCCACCACCAATTTGACTGTTTGGTGACACTCATCGACATTATGAAGGTTGAAGCTGAGCTCAATATCGATGGTCTCAGAGCTTGTGATAGGACTGCGGCTTTGTTTTTGTCGCCAAGGCTGTATGTCGCGATTGGCCCTTGATGTGGAAAACCCGTAAGTTTGCCTAATGCGGGTGAAAGCATCCCATATAGGCATGGGCAAACTCCACTTTGCACCATCGATTCTGTACCGACACCAATCAAGCACTAAGGAATTTTCACAAAGCGGATGTATGTTCCAACCATCTACAGGTAAAACCTGGGAATCTGCGGCGGGAATGGAAACAGGCTTCCATGTCTGTGATTTGTCAGACTGTTTGCCCAGCTTAGCGTCTCCCAACACGAGTAGGTGGGATTCGGCTTCAAGGAAGCTTAGCCCAACTACTACTCCGTCTTCGGTCATTTGGTAGCTTATAGGTGTAATATCGCCGTTAAATAGATCCAACCTGTAAACCGGCCCCTTGTGTTTAATCGAGACTTTTCGAAGGGGATGCATGGTCTCTCCGACATTTGCCAAAAATACAATCAGACTGTTGTTTTGACGCCGGAGATGGCTGTATATGCGGAGTGTGTTTCCATCTGCACTCCCATCTTGCCCGGTGTCGGAGTCGGTGATGATCTTTACAGTGCGGCCAATTTCAGCGGTGAGCACCTTTTGTAAAGAGGCGAAATCAGGGCTAGACTGCATGAGGGGTAAAATGTTTGCAAGCTTGTCGGCCGCGGTTTTTTTAACGGTTTTAGGTGGTTTACCTAAATAGCAAACAGTACCTCCAGACTGCAGAAACTTTGCAAGAATGTCTAACGTAGAGTCAGCTAGAACTGTATGTGAAGGCAGTATAAACAGGCTGTAGCTCGCTTGGCCAATTTTCAGTTTTTTATCCCTGATTTCACTTAAGGTTTCCATTAGGATCTCATCGGCAAGGTCATAGTCCCAATTTGCTTCAGTCAGATCTTTACATAAGTCCTCAAATGCCCGAGCAATATCTTGACGTTGATAGCCTTCCACCCAAAAGACTGTGGTGGGGTGTAGGACAGCTATATCGGCTGCAAATTCTCCCCTTGTCAAAGCATAGCTCAAGCGAGCAAAATAATCCGCTAAGTAATTGTAGGCACTTGACCAGGGTTGGTGGCGACCCCAGCTTGGGGGGTAATCCCGCTTTCTCAAACCCCGTAAAGAATAGTGGTACAAATGCTGATTGAGCAAATTGACTCCTAAAGCATATTGCCAATCCCCCATGATTTTCTGATCTTGGAATGAAAGATCAGACATGGCGCCTCCGTATGTCTCTGATAAAACTCGTTTTCGTCCCATTTGGTGGGCGACGCTGGAACCCAACTTGATCATCTGAACATTACCCATTTGAGACTGGATCTCGTCGTTGGGCAGTTTGCCAATGAAAGTGCGGCGTCCAAGCAGATCCACCCCTGGAACGTGCAGATATGCAAGAGGGGCCATAAACGATCCTGCCTTGTAGAAGTAAGGGAACTCATGCTCCCAATAGTGGCCTGTCCACAAAAGGCCGTGCTGATCACACCAATTGGCCATTGGTCTGCACCAGTTTTCCAAAAACAAATTAGTTGCAGTATGCCAGTAGTCGTGGCGAATTTGCCACGAGCCTTCTGTATCTAAAACTAGGTCGGCCAGATTAGGCAAAAGATCATAACCACAGCGCTGCTTAAACTCTATGGGAAACCTTGGTGTCCACGGTAAAGTCGAGGTTTGCCTTTGTCTTTCACAATACATCTGCGGCTCATCAGTAAAAACACCGGGTATTTCCTGACCGAAATGATTGGCAAAGGTTTTCTTGTAAGGCTCCAGAGCATGGGTAATGAATGATCGTACCGCGTCTTTATCTAGGGTGTCAAGATACGCATAACCGTTAAACCAGGCTGAAGGTTTGGCATTCTCCCAGTAAAAAGTGAGGCATCTTTCCCCGGGCCGAAGACCGGAACCTTCCGATAAATGCCGGGACTCAATACTGCCGTCTGCTTGTTTTGCGTAGGCAAAGCGACCAAGCAAAACTCCTGGTGTATCGGGAATATGCTTACTATCATGGAAGCAAAGATGCTTAGCGGTGAAAGCGGCGACATTATCCTTAAGGGCCAGTCCGCCGGCGGCACCGGAAGGATACCGATCTTCATCGTAAATCCAGGCTTCCATCCCCAGGCGACCTGCCTCGTTAACCGCCGCTGCAACGGCATCCATCCATTCAGGTCCTAAAAACGCTGTATCGAGCCCTTGACGGGAATGCATAAAAAACCCACCCAAGCCGATGGCATGCATATGTCTGATTTGTTCTCGAACGCGTTTTGGTTCAAGGCGATCGTTCCAAGCCCAAAAAGGAACAGAACGATAGCGGTTTGCCGGATTACGAAATTGTTGTTTATCCAAACTGCATCCTCCTCGCAGCATATTTAGTTTAATGTTCTGTTTGTTAGAAAAATACCCTGCAAGGAGTTATGTTTGTGCTAATTGCGCTTTTGCACAACTTCCAGCTGGAGTGTAACTTTGATGATGGATTCCCCTGGGTAAACTCCCCTTAGCACTGCGTTTGGATAGACCAGTGTTCCGGGTCCAATTAAAGTCCCGGGATTTGTGATGACACCGCACCCTAGATTGACATAATCGCCTATGACTGCACCAAGCTTGATTCTACCGGTATGGAACTTCTCATCTCCACAGCTAAGCACAATTTCTGTTTTGGTATGCTTAACATTAGAAAGCTTAACTCCGGCCCCAAGATTAGAGTGTTTTCCGAGAATGGAATCACCGACATAATTGAAGTGAGAGGCAGCACTTCCATCCAATAAGATGCTTGCTTTGATTTCCGAAGCATGGCCAATCACACACCCATTGCCAACCACAGAGCCTGCCCTTAAATAGGCGCCATGACGCACCTCAGTGTGGCTGCCAATGTATGCAGGACCCTTAACACAAGCACCGGCCTCAATTACAGAACCTCTGCCCACAATCACATCTTTGTCAACAAAGGCACCGGGTTGGACGGTTCCGAGTATCCTCACACCGGGAGAATTCAGCTGCCTTTTAAGCCACGCGTCTATATTGTCTAAGGCCTCCCAAGCATGCGTTGTTCCATGAAATAAGGCTTCCAAAGAGGTAGTTTGCCATTGAACAAATTTGTCGATGGAAAGCATTTAATCATCACCTTGCAATTATAATTATTGCTGCTTGTCGCAGTATTCTCGCTGAAATCATAAAAACCTGTACCTATCACACCTGTATAGGAGGGTACGCATAGGTCATGGGGAATATACCTATTGCTGTCTCCTTTAAGAGGTGTTGCCTATTTGGCGCCGAATGTGCTAACTGTGTTTTCACATAATTTTTCGTGGAAGGAGCCAATCGATGGACATTTTTTATTTGGGGACTGGAGCATCTGAGGGTTGGCCTGCACTATTTTGTCAGTGTTCGGCGTGTGCGAAAGCTAGGGAGCTTGGGGGCAAGAACTTAAGAAGTCGTACCTCGGTGCAGATCGATGGTGAATACAAATTTGATGTGCCTCCTGATACATATCACCATGTTTTGACCCATGGGCTTAATCTGTCCAACATCAAACATTTGATTGTGACCCACTGCCATGGTGATCATTACTATTGGCAAGAACTTCAACACCGCAGTGCCCCGTTTGCCCATATTTATGATGATACCGGTTTGGATGTGTATGGAGATGTATGGGTTGAAGAACTGGCTGATTGGGAAAGACTGGCCAGAGGGGGTATTAGATTTAATCTAATAGAAGCCAACAGTTCATACGATGTCGGCGATGCCCGTCTGCATGCGTTTCAGGCCAATCACTTTATTGATAAAGGTGCCTTGATCTATGTCTTCGAAAAAGACGGTATCAGCTTGCTGTATGGGAATGATACGGGATTCTTCTATGAGGAAGTTTGGGACAGACTGAAAGATTTCAAGCTCGATGTGGTGTCCCTGGATTGCACCCATGGTGAAGATGATGTTTGGAACAACCACATGGGTATACCGGCTATTTTGGAAACGCGCAGCAGAATGCTCAAAGAAGGTATCGCCCATGATGAAACTATCTTTGTGGCGACTCATTTCTCCCATAATGGCAGGCTTCTCCACCATGAACTAGAGGAAGTCTTAAATCCGCAAGGGTTTGTTGTTGCCTATGATGGCATGCGGTTGGCAGTATCTAAAGGGAAATAAGCCAGCTGTTTTAGAAGGGAATGAATCACTGAAAATGAGTTTATCGGAAGTGACAATGTACACCGACGGGGCTTGTTCCGGGAATCCGGGACCCGGCGGCTGGGCGGCAGTTTTGATCTACGGCCCCCACAAGAAAGAAATAACGGGATATGAGGCCCATTCCACTAACCAAAGGATGGAGTTGATGGCGGCCATTGGTGGTCTGGAGGCACTGACCAGACCATGTAAAGTGGCTCTCCACAGTGATAGCGCTTACTTGATTAATGGGTTTCAGCAAAACTGGCTGGCAAAATGGGAGAAAAATGGCTGGCTTACTGCCAAAAAGAAACCTGTGGAAAATCGTGATTTATGGGAGAGGCTGCTTGCCCTTGACAGTAAGCACGAAATTAGTTGGATTAAAGTTGAAGGTCACGCCGATGATGAACTCAACAATCGCTGCGATTATCTTGCGAAAGAGGCAATTAAACGAAACCACAATCAAACAGATGACAAATAGGACAAAGTATAACTAAAAGGAATAAACAATCATTAAAAACTGCCGCTTTAGATAGTAAGCGGCAGTTTTTAATTCGAAAGCTTCTACCTGTGAAAAATACAAGTCTAAAGACTGATAGAATGCTTCAATCAGGCATCCCAGAGCGTGTTTTGGCATATTATGGGAAGGATTCTCAGGAAGAATATAAAAAGAAAGTAAAGAAATTGCGGCATCCATAGAGGAGAATTAAAAGTCGAGTAGAATTCTTAATAGCATAAAGGACCAAAAGGCACAAACACATCACTAACTGCTCCACCTAGCCGCACTATAACCAAAGAAGGAGACATCTAGAAGGAGGTTGTACAATTGTCTGAAGACATTGCATCAACATCGGGGAAGCGGACTTCCACCGCACTCCCGGTACGCATGATTCAAAGATGGCGCAAAAGTCTCTTAATGAGAAGACTTGCCAAAGCACTGTTAACTATCTTTATGGCCACTAGCTTGACGTTTTTCTTGATCAGGCTGATGCCGTCCAACCCAATTCAAGTCTATGTAACCCAACTAATCTCAACCTTTGGGTTAAGCTACCAAGAAGCAACTAACATGGCAGCATCTCTTTTCAGCATAGATTTGGACAAACCTGTAATCCTGCAATACTTCGACTTTTTAGGTAATTTAGTCAGAGGCAATCTTGGCAAATCATTGATATCCCACGGAACGACCGTAACATCCATGATCGCGGAATTCTTACCTTGGACCTTGTTTAGTGTAGGCACCGCTTTGCTGATTAGCTATGTACTTGGGGTGCTCCTGGGTATGTTTACAGCCTACCGGCGGGGTTCGGTATTCGATCATGTACTTACCACAGTTGCTTCGATTTTGAGCTCTGTGCCAAACTACATCATTGCTATTTTGATGTTGGTTTTTTTAGGTGTGAGATGGAGACTTGTGCCGTTGACAACAATGCGGGGTTCTCTATCTCCGGGAGTTGTGCCCGGCTTTACTTGGGAGTTTTTTAGTGATGCCCTTTTCCACGCCTTTATGCCGATTTTGACATATGTTCTAACAACAGTTGGCCGCTGGATGCTGATGATGAAAAACAGCACATTGAATACCTTGGGCGAGGACTACGTGACTGTAGCCCGTGCCAGAGGTCTGAAAAACAGTACGATTACCCTTTCCTATGTTGGGCGCAATGCTATTTTGCCGCTGATTACCAATTTGGCAATATCCATTGGCTTTATCATCGGTGGGGCAGCCCTCATCGAAGGGACTTTTGTCTACAAGGGAATCGGCTGGATTTTGCTGACAAGTATCAACCAAAGAGATTATCCGGTTATGCAGGGTGTATTCTTATGCATTACTGCATCGGTAGTATTGTCCAATCTGGCGGCGGAACTTTTGTATTCGCGGCTTGATCCTAGAATTCGTGTGCCCGGGGGTGAGGGATAATGGCAATTCAAATAGAAAGACGCAGTCCATTAGAAGTTATTAAAAGCATAGTGCTTGACGGCATTATCAACCCCATTCGGTATATTGCCCGTAATCGCAGTGGTTTTGTAGGCTTTTGTGTGCTTGTGTTCATTGTTTTAATGTCCTTTGTCGGCCCATATATCGTTCCCTTGGATAGAACAACCAGGATCGATCGCATATATGAACCGCCTTCTTGGGCGCATCCCCTTGGGACTGACAGCGAGGGACGGGATATTTTATCCCAAATTGTTCACGGCGGTAAAGATGTAATGGTGGTTGCGTTT